>JAAZCL010000124.1 GCA_012513315.1 Bacteroidales bacterium
TAGCGCCTCAAATGTATTAATTAATGAAAATATTACTACTTTTGCATTCGCATTTGCCCAGATGGCGGAATTGGTAGACGCGTTGGTCTCAAACACCAATGGATGCAAGTCCTTGTCGGTTCGATCCCGACTCTGGGTACTCTAAAAAAGGCTAATCGGTTTATCTCAAACTTGTTAGCCTTTTCTGCATCTTATTCTTGGCGAGTAATTGGCGAGATAATCAATTTTAACGAAAAAAGCACCTTATTTGGCGTAACCTACAGGGTGCAATTTGTAATCAAAAATTGCTTTTAGTAACTATAATATTGTTCTTTGGTTAATATGGTACCACCCATGTCTGCTCTTGTAACAATATTAGATTTTTCATAAATTTTATACTCCGATTCTCCTTTGAATTTCGCATAGGTTTTATAACCTTCTTTAGTAGGACAGTACCTAACCGCTACATCTTCGAGGTCATCCATAATGTAAATCTCTTTACCTTTCTTGAAGCTCTCGTAGATATATCTATCGTTTGTCATCTGAAATGTTTATAATTGCTCTTAGGTTTGTTTTGTGTTTTAAAGATACGATTATTTTATTTGCTTTTCATAACATAAAGAAAATGGAGATTCATCTTTCTGCTTTTTTGAGTTAAAAATCGTATATTTGGGATTTAAAGCATCTTAGATTCCAAAAGAGGTTGGTAAGTTTTAATTTTAAAGTAGAACATGCCCAAAAGATATAGATTTTCATTCACTGCAGCATCACTGCAGGTACCTTTGATGATTGAGCTTGCCATGAAAATCATTGAGCAGGAAATTACACCTGATCAATTGATGCCGGAAGATATTGGCAAGGAACGCTCCAAGACTAATAAACGTGGTTTAACAGAAATGAAAATACGTTTGAATACATTATTAAGGGAGGAGATAGAGCTCCTTGCTTATGGTGATGCAAATGAACAGCGATATATTTCATTGATAGCATTTGCACGATCATATCTTTTCTTCAGAGATTTTGTGATAGAAGTAATAGCTGAAAAAATAGTTGTGTTTGATTTCTATTTAACCGATATGGACTACAACGCTTTCTTCAATAGGAAAGCATTGGATCATCCCGAAGCAGATGATCTAACAGATAGTACAAAAGCTAAAATAAAAAGGGTCTGCTTTAAAGTGCTCGAACAGGGTGGACTGATTAACAACATAAAGGAAAGAAAAATAATTATACCTATATTAAGCCAAAGGTTAAGCTCACTTCTTGAAAATAAGAGGCAAGATTTGGAACTGTTGCTTAATTAACTGTTAATTGATAACATTTATGCCAACAAACGACACTATAAATAATATTTACGATATCGTAAGTAATCCCCGGTTCATAAATATGGAGGGCTTATCCGGTGAAATTCCATTCTGGGTAGCACCTTACGACATAAGCAAAGAACTCAAAGTTGAATCTGAAATAAAACATTTGGTCAGGAAGCTTAAAACAAGTGGATTTGAGCCATTATGTATAGATCTGTTTGAGTTAAGCTGCGAAATTATCGAAGAGAA
>JAAZCL010000125.1 GCA_012513315.1 Bacteroidales bacterium
ATTTGCATTCTTTCAATCGGGTGCAGTTGGCTGGATGTTCTCGGAAGAACCACTTATAAAGAATCTTGACTGGAAGTGGATGGACATGCTTAAATTCAGAGGCTCATTTGGTCAAATTGGGGACGATAACATCAATGGACGTTGGCTTTACATGGACACATGGGGTTATGGACCTCAGGAACCTAATCAATCAGGTGCTTTCAATCAAGCAATAACAGGTATAAATCCTAACCAAAGTCCTTATCAGTGGTACTATGAATCACAAGTTGGAAACCCTAACTTACAATGGGAGGTTTCTACGAAGCTGGATTTAGCAGCAGATTTTGCTCTATTTAATGGAGTGATTTCAGGATCATTCGATTATTTTACTGAAAACAGATCTAATATATTACTTGCAGGAGATCGTCGTTCTGTTCCATCATATTATGGAGTAACAGCACCAACTGCTAACTTAGGTGAAGTAGATACCAAAGGTTTTGAAGTTGAAGTTAGATGGAATAAAGCTATCAATCGCGATTGGCGTTTATGGGGTAATGTATTCTATACCAAAGCTACCAGTAAAATTGTAGAAGCTGATGATCCATTTTTCAAACCAGAGTATCAGAAGTTGGCTAATAAGGCAATTGGTCAGAACAACTCATATGTTGATCATGGTTATTATAATAACTGGGATGAATTATACGGCAGCACTGGTCACGATGCTTTAAACGAAACCAGAATACCTGGTAATTATATTATTCTAGATTATGATGCTGATGGTATTATTTCTGAGTTTGATAATGTACCATATGGTTATACAGGAATACCACAAAATACAGTTAATACACAAATTGGAGCAGATTATAAAGGTTGGAGCTTCTTTGTGCAATTTTATGGTGTAAATAATGTTACCCGTTATGTTGGTCTTTCAAGTTTAGGTGGTGTACGTAACACCGCTTTCGATGAAGGTTCTTACTGGTCTAAAGATGATATAAACGCCGATGTTCCGCTTCCAAGATGGGGAACTATTGCAAGCCCTTACACAAGCGGAACTCGCTTCTTGCATGATGGTTCGTATCTTCGATTGAAATACGCAGAGCTATCATATACATTTAGTAAAGAAGAGTGGATAAAGAAAATTGGTTTAACTAACTTGAAAGTATTTGCTAACGGTAATAATCTTTACTTATGGACAAATATGCCAGACGACCGTGAATCTAACACTGGAGGTAACTCGGCATATCCTACACAAAAACGTTTTAACTTGGGATTAAGAATCTCTTTATAATATTTATATATAATGAAGAAAATTATTTATTATCTATACGGAGCAGTTATAACACTGATATTAAGTGTTGTTTCTTGCACTGACTATCTTGATAAAGCACCCGATTCGGTAATTTCTCCGGATGATGCTTTTAAAAACTTTACTAACTTTCAGGGTTTTACTGAAAGAATGTACCATTTGACACCCGACCTTGCTAAACACAACTGGGTAAGTTCATTCAACTGGGGTGAAGATGAAGTGCTTACTATTGGTAACGGTGAATATCTGATGGGATTTAGTATCGACAGAGGAAATTATCGTAACTATATTAACAAAGGTGATTCATTCTTAGATCGCGATTGGAGTGCTGGTGGAGACCGATTTGCAAAATCGTTATGGGGCGGATCATGGTATGGAATTAGAGTAGCCAATATGGGCTTAGAGGCAATTGCTGAAGGCAAAATGACTGATGCTACTCAAGCTGAGAGAGACATTGTTGAAGGACAATTGTACTTTTTTAGAGCATGGTTTCACTTTCAACTTACACAATATTGGGGTGGACTTCCATATATTGACTCTGTACTTCCTAGTGATGAGCCTCTAACTTTACCGCGCGAATCTTATCAAGAAAATGCGGTAAAGATGGCTGCTGACTTCCAAAAGGCCGCAGATTTGCTTCCTATAAATTGGGATGATACTGAGATAGGCCGTAGAACAGCTGGAAACAATGAGCTTCGAATCAATAAAATTTGGGCACTTTCGATGTTAGGTAAAACATACTTATATGCAGGAAGTCCTCTAATGGCTAATGGAGTTAACGGCCCTAGGACGTATGATGTTGAAATGGCTAAAAAAGCAGCTGATGCACTAGGTAAAGTACTTAATATGGTTGAGAGTGGTGAAACACAATATGCACTTGTAGATTTTGAGAATTATTCATCACTTTTCTATACAATGCAGCAAGACTGGTTAATGCCGGGTGGTACTGAAGCTATTGTGCGTAGTCCAACATACGGTCCGGACTCATATTGGAGACAAATGAACTCCTACCAACCATCTGCAATGGCGGACGGTGATGGTATTGTTTTGGCGCCTGCTGCAAATTATGTCAATTATTATGGGATGGCTAATGGCTTACCTCTTGATGATCCTAATTCTGGTTTTGATCCTAGTCATCCGTGGAAAGGCAGAGACCCTAGATTTTATAATGATATTATCTTTGATGGTATCAAAGTAGTTGCAGGAACCATTCCAAATGCTACGGATGAGCAATGGAGATATGCAAACTTACATACAGGTGGTAATTAAGTAAATGACCCTCGTACTGTTAGTAGAACCGGATACTTAAATTATAAATTTATTCCGATCGGAGCAAATAAATGGGACTTAACATACGGATATAGTTATTCAACTCACTTTCACTTATCTTGGCTCCGTTTGGCAGATGTTTATCTTATGTATGCTGAAGCAGCTGCACAAGGATATGCGTCACCATCAGGAAAATCGCCAAGTTTTGCAAAGAATGCAGTGGACGCAGTTAATACAATTCGCGAACGCGCAGGTGTAGAGCCATTATCAGGTAGCTATACAACTTCCTTGAATGACTTTATGGATGAGTTAATTAGAGAGCGTGCCGTAGAACTTGCATTTGAAGGACACCGTTTTAATGATCTTCGCAGATGGTTGTTGCTTACAGAATATCCATATAATATTAAAACTAGACAGCATTTTGATCGTGCAACTACTCCACTAGACGTAGATGCAGATCCAAAAGAAAATGAGGTTTTAAATTTTAGAGAAGAGGTGATTGTGGAACGTAATCTTACACCTAAACATTACTGGCTTCCTTTTAAAACAGATGATGTAAGCATG
>JAAZCL010000126.1 GCA_012513315.1 Bacteroidales bacterium
CACCGTGTTCTGCACCATGTACTCCACGATCCAGCGAGGCGTGAAGAGCTGTGTGGCTGCCGGTATATCTTCTTTCTTAACAGCACTCTTTGATGCGAACACTTCATCCTTCTTCTCAGAAATATAAAACTGATACAACCAGCCAATAATCTCAACTTCTTTGCAGTCTTCATCACTCATTCCATTATAAACATCGCTTACAATGCTAAAGGGTGAGGTCAGGTCGTCGGGAAGCAGCAGTTCTGTGTAGTCATCAATTCTCTCAAAAAGGAATGGGAAAAGTTCACTTAAATGATTACATGCTGAAACAAGTAATAATCTGTATACCTCATTATCGGGATTGTTTGTAGGTTGAGTGCCATTTAGGATGCTCATCACTTCCGACTTATCAACTTTCAGTTCAGGAGAGATGTTACCTCTATGCGCTTCGCTAAGTATTTCAGGACTAACGTTACTTGTGGTTCTTGGTGAAACTACTGATATGCCTATGGGTTGATATTCGTTGGCATCCATATATCTTAATGCAACAAGCCTGTTAAACCATGTGTAGGCTACTTTATCTATTACAGCTTCTTCTCCATGTTTGTTGATTTCTCTCTTTAACTTATTTAGAGTGTCGGTTTTGCCTCTTAATTCAGAGGTATCTGCATCATTAACAAACTTAAGCTTAGCTGCTACCTGCTCTAAAAGTTTTATGCGTGCATCCTGTGCAAATCGTTTAAGTTGTGTAGTGTTCATTTAGTTTAGTGTTATCTTGTAGTTGTCATTAATCTTATCTTCTAAAGCATCTCTTAATTTTCGGAGATAGCTATCTACATCCGACATGCTTTCAAGTTGAGATTTCGACGTTTTTACCTGTTTTTCAATTGCTCTTAAAGTGGTATATCTGATTACTGACGGCTCTCCATTGGCGTTCCCATTATCTTCCTTTATTTGAGCTTTATTTTTAGCCAAGTAATTAAGTTGAGCAGCATATATTTCACTCAAGCGAGATTGCTCTACTTTCATGTTGCCTATATATCTCTGACTGTAGGTGCGATCTATAATTTCCTCAAATGGCTTAAGAGCGGATCTTTTTATATCGTCAGCAACTTCATAATACAATGAGCTTCCTTTTAGGTCTTCTATCTTTTGCTCGGCAGATTGTATAAGAAGACTTCTTTCTTCCTCAATGGTCTGTTTTATCCTTTCGGAGAGCTTATCCATTGCATCTTTGGCTTCTTTCATAATACTGCCCTTATAAGGTGCTGTGTCTTCAAGAACCTCCTTTAGGAGCGCTCTTTCGGGTGCCTCCACGTGATCGAAGTTGGCTTGGTTATCCTTTTGGAAAATGAGAATACGGTCAAATATCTTTTTCTGCTCACCATTCCAAAATTGGAGTATGGGATCATAAAGGTCTTCTTTTAAATCGAGCAGCTCATCCTGATACTGTCTGACTTCTGTAATCAACTTGCCATATTCCATTTTGCTTAGTTTATGCAACAGGTTAGCCAGCTGCTCAAGGTCTTGCAGGAAAGGATAATCGTTTTTATTTGATAGAATATCTCTGACATTCTGTTCCTCTTTTTCAGCTCTATTTTTAAACTGTATAGCTACTGCTTTCGCTTCAATATGGGGGTTTGATTCATTAAATGCCTCCTGATAAACTTGCTTTAATAGAGTTACATCTCTGGGATTAAACTGAATTTGAGGTGTTATAAGAGTCCTGTCCCACTCACGGTTGTTGTTTAGAGCATTATGCATTCCTTTATCATCTAAAGAGTTTGATGACAGGGTGGCTTCTATCTTATCGCGTTTGAACAGGTGCGCTATAATGCACCAAGTTGACATAGTGGACCACCCGTAGGGTTTGCGAGAGAAGTTATCCCTAATATCTTTGAGTGTGGTTCTGTCATAGGAGTCTTTACGTCGCTCCAAGTAATTAATCACTTCCTGTTCAGGAGGGGATAATGCATCATCTGGAAACAATTCCGGACTGTTACCACTCATAATAAGATTAAGCTGTGTTTCGTCTAAGGTAGTGCTACCAAGAAGCTTAAGTTTAGGGTACGCTAATTGTATAAGATCTTGTGCAGTTTCTATAATACGTGAGCGTCCATCGCTGCTTGCAGATCTTCTGTTTTCACTGCCACCCATATAAATTGTAGATTGTCCAATAAGATGATTAAGGGTATTTGTCAACTGAGTATTACGTTGTGCATTTTGCTTCCCTTTTTCATAGAGAATTCTTGATTTAGAATCTTTCATTGTCCCGGTATTCGACTGACGAATATATCTGTCGGTCTGCAAGTAAAGTCTTACTTCATGAATTAGTCTCTTCTCAGGTGGAAGTACTACATACATCAGTGTGTTATCTGCCATAGAGTTTCCCTGATAATGTGAAACATGCTCATATTCCGAGAAATTGGTAGTTATGATTTCAATTTTCAACTCTTTCTCTTTCTGAAACATAATACCATCTACCCGACGAGTGAATTCAAAGTCCTGTTTATTATCAGCAAACCTTATTTTATTATCTTTTAAAATTCCGTCAAATACCACCTTGTTTATATAATCGGAGATGCTGTTTTCATCAATATTTACTTTTTTAATCTCTACTTCAACCTCTTTTTCGTCATCTGTTAGGAATTCATATTCATCGCCGTTTACCTG
>JAAZCL010000127.1 GCA_012513315.1 Bacteroidales bacterium
CTATTTTCTGATCTTTTTCCATCTCTTTTATAGTACCGTCAGAATCCACAATGTTTGACGTGTACTTTACTGATACATAATCATCTTTTTTTACCTCACGCTCTTCATATGTAGGAACAACTTCGCTGTGAGCTTCAAGAATTCTTACAACATTATCATTCAACATTTGCTCAGTGGGAGTATAAATAATTTTTTCTGCTTCAATAGTATCAAGCTTAGGTAAAATTACCTCTGGTGACACTTCAAAAGCAACTGTAAATTCATAAGGTTGGTTCTCTTCTATTTCACTGGGGTTAAGGTCTGGATCAGCAATAATTTTCAAGTCATATTCTTTGATAATCTCATCTATAGAGTTCGAAAGAACGTCTTCAAGTGTTTCCGCATAAATAGCTTTTTTACCAAAATAAAGCTCGATTGTCTTTGCTGGGACATGTCCTTTACGAAAACCTTTGATATTAGATTTATTTGAAAGCTTCTTAAACGTTTTATTAACTGCCTTAGTTACCTCCTCAGTAGTAAAACTGGCCTTAACTACAACGATATTTTTCTCCTGAGATACTAATTCTGTCCTCACTAAAAACTTCCCCTTTCGGATACTCGTATATTCTTGACAATAACCGTAATATTTTAACACAAGAATTCGTTTAAATATGTAGGCATAGTAATAATTGTGTGTTTTATGAAACTACGTTAATTATATTTATTGTAAAAGGAAAATCAAATTGAAAAATATGATTAAAAACAAAACATGGACACAAAATCCAAGCCGTGAGATGAGTTTAATTCTCGCTTCAACGGTTTATAAAACAAACAAAATTAACATTCTAGAGGAAGGGTTACATATTTACCGTTGTATTGCATGTTTCCAAAATGGTAAATAATAGGCTTTTTAAAAAGAGGCCCGTCAGATGTAAAAGTGTGGTATTCGCCATTTTCGCCACTAGCATCAACACCATGAGCTGTCAATTCTTCAACAACTTCTCTGGTTAATTGTTTTCCTAAAAGTTTTCCGTCCATTCTAATAGTATCTATTGTTGTTATGTGTGTTTTAAAACCTTTATCTATAAACTTATATACCAGAGATAACCTAGGCTCTCTCAACAATGGAAAAAAAGGCTCTATCCCAACCTGTTTGCAGCGATCAGAGCACCATTTTAAATGTTCCTTTATATCAATATCACCAAAAACACATACTTGTGCTCCCTGTTGTTTAAGTCTTGATAACTCAACTTCAAAATTATCTGAGTAATCTTCTCCTCTTGTCCTTATAAGGGTTACATCAATTTCCAAAGATTTCCCTATCTGTAAAAGTAAAGGTTCAGGAACACCATGAAACCAAGAACGATTGTCATCTATGTTGTATGTGGTAATTAATGAAATTGGAATAAGTCCAGATTTAACAGCTCTGTATAACGCGAGGACACTGTCTTTTCCACAACTATAAGAGACGACACATTTTGTGAGGCCTCTGTTTATTAATTCTTTTGCTTTTTCTTCGTATGGATTGTTCATGATGTAATCATTATAAAACACAAAGATGCAAAACCACAAAAATAGCTATAATACAAAGCATTCGATCCTTTCGACTTTATCTACGACTAAAGATGAAAACGAAATGAAAACAAAGGACTGTTAAAATTCGTTATTTTGATTGTCTATTTAATAAAAAAACTACACCATAATTAACTACTTAAATTAAATAAGGTTAATAAAAACCCCTGACTTGTGATTAATTATTAGGATTTAATAATGTGGAATAACAACCTTCAAACTTGAAATAATTAATTGCTTTAAATAACGTAACTTTTAAAACCTGTTAAATTATGGAGCGGACAACGGGATTCGGACCCGCGACCCTCAGCTTGGGAAGCTGATGCTCTACCATCTGAGCTATGTCCGCATATTCTTTCAACGTAAATTATTATAGCTTCTCTTACTTTATTTGCAACAGTGGTTTCCCGAGCTGTTTTACATTACTAACACATTAAAGCGTAATAACCCCCGATTCTTAATAGCTGATGCTCTTCTTTTCGATATTTCGTTAAAATGCCGACCTTACATTCAAGGAGGTATTACAATGTATTTAAGCAAAATGGTTAAAGTAAACAAGTTTTCTTTCATGTCTTGGGAAACTGCTATACAGCGCTTTATAGTTTGGAGAAAAGCAGAAGGCATTTCTAAACGTACTTTAAACGGATATGAGAGCAATCTAAAAACCTTCTTCAAGCGTTACCCGTTAGCCTGGCCGGATAAATGTAGAGAGTTCGTGTTACAACACCTTTCTCAGGAAGAGATCTCTCCTTCTACTTATAACAATAGACTAAAAACATTTAGGCCATTTTTTAATTTTACCATAACAGAAGGAATCTTAACTACTTCTCCTATTGCTAATATAAAATATAGGCGAGGCGAAGCCCCTCGAATAGTAGATCATACAATGGAAGATGTTTTAAAGTTATTCAAAGTAATTGGATCCGAAACATTTGCACAATTAAGAGATTCTACTTTATTCTTATTCTCATTTGATACAGGTATAAGGCCATCAGAAGCATTAGAATTATTACCCAATGACTTAGATGTAGAACTACTAAAAGCAACCATTCCACCAATGTATGCAAAAACTAGAATAGGCAGAAGGATATTCTATTCTGATAAAACAGCTTTATTGATTAACAAACTACTGTCTGTTCGGCCTCTAGAGTGGAAAAACTCCACTCAACTTTTTTGCAATTCATACGGCAATAAGATGAACACTCATACATGGGGCGTGCAATTAAGACGATATACAAAAAAAGCCGGACTAAATAGATTTTCTCCTTATGATCTAAGACATCAATTTGCAATCGAATATTTAAGAAATGGCGGAGATGTTTTTACTCTTCAAAAATTGCTTGGCCACTCAACCCTAAGCATGACAGAAAGATATTTAGCCCTGTCAAATGATGATATTCAACGAGTACATGCCAAAGTTAGCCCAGTTTCGGCATTGTTCCCTCCTATACGCAAGGGAATTGGGAAGATATAGCACTTTCAGCCGGGCAGTACAGAGCGCTTTAAGTTACTGATACTAACGCTCATCTTTCATAAGTTATGCCCCTTGTAGAGCCTTGTGAGAGGGCAAATTATTCTATTCTGCCCGGCCGATACAAAGTAAAAACCCTCCTCTAGAAAAGGAAGGTTTTTTTATTTTTATTAGCTGTATGATCCTATCTTGAAATCATATCCCTGTACATTAAATGTGTTGCGTGGAAATATTCTTCCAGGGCTTCTGCTCCGTACATAATCGCCAAAGCCCTTTCTTTTGGTAGTCCACTAACATCAAGCCCGTCTGTTAATTCTTTTAGATTAACGCAATATCTGTTTAATTCTTCTAATCGACATTTAAAGTCAATAATGTCTATATTGTTTATACTCTTTGCTTCTGCGATCATAATATAATACACCTTCCTTTTTTAGGATACTTATTTCTGCCCGGCCGAGTTGCTCTTATACTTGCCTGTTCTTGTCAATGAAAGCCTGGAGATCAGAATCCGTTACCCTCCATTGCTTACCTATCTTTGTGCCTATTAACTCTTTGTTCCGAAGCCATCTTCCTAACGTCAAGGGAGATACTCCGAGCATTTCGGAAACTTCTTTCACCGTGTATAGCTTCTCTGCTGACAAACAATCACCTCCTATGCTGCATTATTTAGAATATAACTAACTGTTGAAGCGTGCCAGGTTTTACCCTGTTTTGTGATCACGTTTCTTGTGTTCAGAAGGTCTGCTATCCCTCTAAGAGTGAAGCCATCTTCCCGGAGAGCCTTCATCTTATCTATGATCCCTTGTTCTTCGTGGTTATCTGACAACATATCGCCC
>JAAZCL010000001.1 GCA_012513315.1 Bacteroidales bacterium
AAACACCGTGGCAATTAGGTATGTTTTTGTGTTGTTTAAGCTTAAAGAGTAAAGTTTTGTAATTGTAGCCATAGTAGTATGCTTTTATATTGTTTATAAATATTATTTCTCTGTATCAATTTAACTTAAGTTGCAAACTTAGCTATAAATTGTTGTATACACAGATCTTGGGCTGTTATTTTTTATTTAAAAAATACAAAACAGTTCCATTGCATTTTCAGCATTAACAACTAGAGAAGTCAAACTTATATTTCTGTCTGTTTGGGTTTTTCCTTAATTGATCATTCGTATAACATAAATTATAATTAAGTCGTATAAAATACTTAACATCTCTTATTGTAATGGGAGTTTAAACGAACGAGGTAAGAGCAAGGTATGGCCAAATTAAGAGTGAAGTGTGAACAAACTCAAATTAGTAAAAATGCATTATTAATAGTATTTTGTCCAAAATGTGTATTTATAAGTGTTTTAAATACAGTTTTCGCTGAACGGTAACAGTAAACACTTCAAGAAGGGTTGTTAAAAATGTGCGCAATTTAATAAGATTAAAAAAACACGGCGTTTAATAATATTAACATAAATTATATATCATAGTATTACTATTTACCTATATTTGCCACCCAATACTGTTTGTTTAAAATACAATAAGCTATTAAATTATTAAAATAAAACAACTATTAAAGCCTATGAAATGAAAATTATGAAAGAAAAAAACCGAAAGGTGCGGCAAACACCAATCGGTCAAATTAAAAAGAACACAATTAATTAAATTAACTGTATTAACTAAACAATTACTAATGTATGAATAAATTTAAATTATCGTGTAGTCATTTAACCGAAAAAGTGCCAATTAAACACTTTTTATTGATTGCCCGAACAACACTAATTCTATTATTTACTTGTGTCTTCTTTACTATGGCACAAAATGAAAAAAGCATCTCGGGAAGAGTATTAGATGATCAGGGTTTGCCAATTATTGGCGCTAACGTGATAGAGGTAGGCGAAACAACAAATGGAACAATAACAGATGTTGATGGGCTGTTTTCGCTGAACGTAGATAATAATGCAACCATACAGGTTACTTATATTGGCTACCTTTCTCAGAATATAAACACCGCGGGAAGAACAGATTTTGAAGTTGTTTTAATTGAGGACACTCAATCACTTGAAGAGCTGGTAGTAGTAGGTTATGGTGTTCAGAAAAAGAAACTGGTAACAGGTGCTAACGTTTCTGTTGGGTCTGATCAAATTCAGAGTCAAAACGCTTTGAATGCGCTTGATGCTATTCAATCTTTTGCCCCAGGGGTAAATATTACGCAATCTTCTGGTATGCCGGGAGAGGGCTTTCAGGTTAATATTAGAGGTTTAGGAACAATTGGTAATTCTCAGCCACTTTATGTAATAGATGGAGTTGCTGGGGGTGATATCAACAATCTTAACCCTTCTGATATAGAATCGATTGATGTGCTTAAAGATGCGGCTTCAGGTGCAATTTATGGTGCACGAGCTGCCAACGGTGTTATTCTTGTGACAACTAAATCGGGGAGATTGGGTAAAATTCAAGTTTCTTATGATGGATTTTATGGTTTTCAGAATTTAGTTAAAAAGCCCAAGTTGTTGAACGCACAACAATTTATAGAAATATATAATGAAGAGCGTGTAATAGGTGGTGCAGGTTCGCCTCGTGATTTTTCACAAGCTATTCCTGGACTATATCAAAAAATAACCAGTGGACAGTGGAATGGTACGGATTGGATTGAGCAAATTAGTAATAAGAATGCTCCTATTCAGAATCATGCTCTAAATATTTCGGGTGGATCGGGACAGTCTGTTTTTTCTCTTGGCTTTTCTTATGCAGGTCAGGAAGGTATTCTTGGAGTTCCTGTTCAGCCAAAACACGACAGATATACTGTTAGGTTAAATAGCGATCATGTTATTTATAATAACAAAGAGTTTGACGTAATTAAAATTGGACAAACTTTCAATTACAGCTATAGAAACCGCTCGGGTATCGCAATTGGTGGTATGTATTGGAACGATATTAGAAATATGTTAGTGGGTAGCCCATTAGTTCCAGCTTATAATGATGCAGGAGAATTTTATGCTAGAGCAGATGTTCAGGCATCTGGTTTGGAAGATTTATCTCCTAGAATTTATAACCCTATGGCTCAGATGGCTTTGAATAGGGGTATGAACGAAACTCAAAATTATAATGTAAATAGTAATGCGTTTCTTGAGATTCAACCAGTAAAAGATTTGATCTTCAGAAGTAACTTCGGTTATAGAATGTTTGCAGACAGCCATAGGCAATATGAACCTGCTTACGATCTTGCTGGAGACGTTACGCTTACTCCCGGACGTATTAATCAGTCGGGAGGCACAGGTTATGCATGGACATTTGAAAACACACTAAATTACTCACTCAAAAAAGATGGTCACAACGTAGATTTACTTGTTGGGCAGTCTGTAGAGAAGTGGGGTTATGGATCTCATTTGTCTGCTACTAATGCTAATCCTACATTTGACGGTTATAAATTTGCATATCTTAATAACACCGATGGTCTTACATCAGGGGTTACACGTACTGTGGGAGGGCCTCATCCACAAGGAGCACTAGCTTCTTTCTTTGGAAGGGTGAATTACGATTATATGGAGAAATATATGCTTACTTTGGTTATGAGAGCCGATGGTTCATCAAATTTTGCTAAAGGTAATCAATGGGGCTATTTCCCTTCAGTTTCTGCAGGTTGGGTTATTACGGAAGAAGATTTCTTGAAAGATAACTCTGTAGTAGATTTTCTTAAGTTTAGAGCTAGTTGGGGTCAGAATGGTAATGCTGATATCGATCCTTTCCAATACTTGAGTCTTATAGCTTTTAATAAAGACAATAACTACAGATTCGGAAATGACAGAAATAAAATGCAGTTGGGTGGTTATCCCGCAATCCTTCCAAATGAGGATGTATCGTGGGAAACTTCGGAACAGCTGAATTTCGGTGTAGATGCTTTCTTCCTCAATTCAAGACTTCAGGCTACATTCGACGTGTATAATAAAACAACACGCGACTGGCTTCTTCGTGCTCCTGTAGCAGATATTCAAGGACCTCAAGGTGCTTTTGTAAATGCCGGAGATATTGAAAACAAAGGTTATGAGCTTGGTTTAAGATGGAGTGACAGAATTCAAGACTTCAACTATAGCGCTCATTTCAACCTTTCTCAAAATAAGAATGAGGTTACTCGTATGGGTGATAACACTGGTTTTATTGAAAGTAATGGAAATGTTATCTCACAAGGAACAGATCCTGTTTGGCGTGTTCAGGTAGGATACCCTGTTGGTTATTTTTATGGATATAAAACAGAAGGTGTATTCCAGAATACACAAGAGATTACCAATTGGAAAAATGGCTTTTTGCAAGCAGATCCACAACCTGGTGACCTAATATTCTCTGATACTAACGGTGACGGAGTAGTTGATGCTAGTGATAAAACTCTTATTGGTAATCCTCATCCAAAACACAGAATTGGATTTGGTATAAATTTAGGATATAAAGGTTTAGACTTTTCTGTAACTGGTAAAGGTTCTTTTGGACATCAGATTCTACAGTCGTACAGATCTTTTGCTGATAACGAATTTCATAATTATACTACAGAGATTTTGGGTAGATGGACAGGTGAAGGCACCTCTAATAAATTGCCAAGAATGACTGCAGGTAATGGTGTAAACCGTATAAATGTATCTGATCTTTATATTGAAGATGGTGATTTTGTGAAAATTACTGATATCACTCTTGGTTATGATTTTAAACGTTTAATGCCAAAAATTGCTTTACAGCAGGTTCGTTTATATCTAACAGGTAAGAACCTTTGGACTATAACCAATTATTCTGGTATGGATCCGGAAGTTGGGTATGGTGATGAGCAGCCATTTGTGTCGGGCATCGACCTTGGTTTCTACCCAGCTCCAAAGAGCATACTTATTGGTATTAACCTGAAATTCTAATAAATTAATTTATGAATACAATGAAAAAAATTATATATTTTATATCTTTCCTTTTTCTGTTGAGTAGTTGTGAGGATTTTCTAAATTTTGAACCTCTAACTGATAAGACATCAGCCACCTTCCCATCAACAGAAGAGGAGGCGAAACAGATGATGGCAGGTATATACACAACAATGAATAACGAGAGTCAGCAAACTGATATGAGTTATTTCTTTGTTATGGAAATTGCTAGTGATGAGAAATTGGGAGGCGGAGGAGTAAACGACCAGAAGGCTCAGGCTTATGAGGCTTTTATGTCTTCTGATACTGAAATGTTAGGTCACAACTGGGAAACCACTTATGAAGGGATTCACCGTGCAAATTTTGCAATTGAAAAACTAACAGAGGTGGGTGAGCAGGAAGATAAATTTTTAGGTGACAACCTAATCAACCAGTATAAAGGAGAGGCTCATTTTTTGAGAGCATTCTTTTATCATCGTCTTGCTACTCTTTATGGTAGTGTTCCGTTAAAGATTACATCTGAGCTTACTGAATTGGGTGGAGCTACACCAGATGAGATTTTTGCGCAAATTGCTACTGATCTAAAGACAGCAATTGAATTACTTCCATCTATCGCATATTCACAAACTGAAGAAGGACGTGTAACTAAATGGGCTGCACAGGCTATGATGGCTAGGGTATGGTTATTTTATACTGGTTTTTATCAGAAGGCCGATTTACCTTTGGCTGATGGGGGCAGCGTGAGTAAATCAGAAGTTATAACTTGGCTAACCGATTGTGTGACTAATAGTGGACATAAGCTAGTAGATGATTTCCATGAGCTATGGCCTTACACCAACTCTTTAACTATTGATGACTACGACTATATTCAAGATTATATGACCGAAACTGGCAAAGATCTAACCTATGCTAGTGATAATGGAGCTAGAAACCCTGAAACTCTTTTTGCTTTAAAGTTTTCGAATTTTGCAGGATGGGATATTGACAGAGGTTATGGTAATATGTATCAACTATTCTTTGCCTTAAGAGGTCTTCAGAATGTTGCTAATACATTTCCTTTTGCTGGTGGATGGGGACAAGGTAACTCTATACCTAAGTCTATGGTTGATGAGTGGGCGGCAGATGAGCCTGATGATCCTCGTTTAGGTGCATCGGTAATTGTTATTGATGAAGAACTGCCAAATTATCAAATTGCTCAGTGGGACTTTGTAATGGAAAGTAACTGGTGGGGTAAAAAGTATAATGGTGTTGCTGTTAGAGTTCCCGAAGGCGACGGTTTTACTTATCATAACGACTATAGTGTTATTATGTATGGAAATCAGGATAACCAACAGTTATCTCATGGTGATGATTTAATTTTCATCAGGTTTGCAGATGTACTTTTAATGTTGTCTGAGCTGACTGAAGATGCTCAGTATATGAACTTGGTTAGAGCTAGAGCTGGACTTGATCCTAAACCTTATTCAGTTGATAATATTAGAAAAGAGCGTAGATATGAACTTGCTTTTGAGGGTTTGAGATGGAATGACATGAGACGTTATGGTGATGCTTATGCCAAAGCTGCTCTTGAAAAACAAGTTGGTGCGCCTATATTGAATTATGGTAACCCTGTTGCACATAAAAGTTTGAATCCTAAAGGATACAGCGCAAGATATGACGAAACAAAAGGATTTTTTCCAATTCCACAATCTCAGATAAATTTATCTGACGGACTCTTGCAACAAGTGCCAGGGTATGAAGGTGCGGATGGTATTTATCCTGGATGGAGTAATTAATTTTAGGTTTTTCTTTTTTTTATTTAGTGGTTTTTTTCTGTGAAGGGGCTGTCACCAATCGGCAGCACTTCACAGTTTTTTTATTTTTGCTCGAATTGCTTTTAGTTTAAATAAAATTATCGTATTTTTAGCCTTTATTCTTTATAAATATTACCATTCACTAAAAAACAACATTACTATGCCACGATTAGTCACTTTATATTCACTTCAATGGGGAGATTTATCACTAGAAGAAGTTTGTATTAAAGCTAAAGAATTTGGATATGACGGTATTGAAATTGGTTTGCCCGATCATCTCGATGTAAGACAAAAAGATCCATCGTATTATCAAGGAATTAAAGGTCTATTAAATAAGTATGGAATGGAGCTACGCACTATTTCATCTCATTTAGTAGGGCAGGCAGTTTGTGACCAGATTGATGAACGTCATAAAAGTATACTTCCTGATTATATTTGGGGCGATGGCGATCCAGAAGGTGTACGTACACGCGCTGCAGAGGAGCTAATTCTTACAGCTAAAGCTGCAAAGGAGCTGGGTGTAGACACTGTTGTGGGCTTTACGGGCAGTCCGGTTTGGCATTTGCTTTACTCTTTTCCTCCTTTTCCTCAATCTGTTATTGACGATGGTTATAAAGAGTTTGCCAGACGATTTACTCCTATTCTTGATGAATTTCAGAAGCTGGGAGTAAGATTTGCACTTGAAGTTCATCCCACAGAAATTGCTTTTGACACATTCTCAGCTCGTAGGGCTTTAGATGCTTTAGATAATCATCCGGCATTTGGCTTCAACTACGACCCCAGTCACTTAGGATATCAAGGGGTTGATTATGTTGATTTTATATATCACTTCTATGATCGCATTTATCATGTGCACATGAAAGATGTGTACTGGAGCGATACCCCTAAGCAAGTGGGTGTTTTTGGCGGTCATGTGCCATTTGGTGACCCTCGCCGTTTCTGGAATTTTAGAAGTGTTGGTAGGGGCAAAATTAATTTTGAGGAGATTATACGTGCTTTAAACACCATTGGTTATGACGGTCCGCTTTCTATTGAATGGGAAGATAGTGCAATGGATAGAGATCAAGGTGCAAGAGAGTCGTGCGAGTTTACGAAGCGTATCGACTTTAGTACATCTGATCACGCTTTTGATGCTTTCTTTTCTAAAGATTAGTACAATTGCTTTAGTTTAGAATTATAAATTTATAATATTATTAAATCAATAAAATGAAACAAAGAAAACTTAAAATGGGTATTATTGGTGGAGGCATAACAGGCTTCATCGGTGCTATCCATATCCGTTCGGCAATAATGGAGAATATGATTGATTTGGTTTGTGGATGCTTCAGCTCAAAACCTGAGGTGTCTATAGAATCTGGTCGTAGATGGAATTTGCCTGATAACCGGATATACAATACGTATCACGAAATGTTTGAAAAAGAGATGCAGCTGCCGGAAGGGGAGCGCATGGATTTTGTTGCAATTGTAACTCCTAATCACTTGCATTTTGAACCTGCTATGATGGCGTTAGAAAGGGGAATGCATGTGGTATTAGATAAGCCAATGACTTTTTCGCTTGAAGAGGCAAAATTGCTTCAGGAGAAGGTGGAGAAGACTGGTCTTGTTCTTGCATTGACGCACGTTTATTCTGGATATCCTGCAGTTAAGGAGATGAAAGAAAGAATTTCAAATGGTGATATCGGTAAGCTTAGACGCGTGTATGTTGAATATCCACAAGGTTGGCTATCGGAAAGAATTGAGCTGCAGAGTGGAAATAATGCTGGTTGGAGAACAAATCGTGCCTACTCTGGTAAAGCAGGATCTATGGGAGATATCGGTACGCACGCATGGCATTTGTGCGAATATGTTACTGGATTAAAAGTTACTGAATTATGTGCCGAGTTAAACTCTTTTGTGCCTGGTAGAGAAATTGATGATGATGGTACTGCTATGATGAGAATGGAAAACGGTGTAAAGGCATTGCTGTCTGCTTCTCAGATTGCTATTGGAGAAGCAAATAGCTTTAATATCAGGGTTTATGGCGAAAAAGGAGGGTTTAGATGGAGACAGATGAATCCCAACGAATTATATGTGCTAACAAGCGATAAAGAGCAGATACAACATATTGGAAATAACACTAATCTTGGGCAAATGGCTTCGTGGAATACAAGAACTCCTGCGGGGCATCCGGAAGGTTTTATAGAAGCATTTGCTAATATCTACAGAAATTTTGCTCTTACAGTTATGGCAAAAATGAATGGTGATGAGCCAACTACCGAAATGCTTGATTTTCCGAACGTAAATGACGGTGTTAGAGGTATGCAATTTATTGAAACCGTTGTTAAATCGGGTTGGAGTGATAATGAAAAATGGACCAGTTGGGTTGAGTAATAAATAATTTGATTGTATGAAACGTAGAGATTTTTTAACAAATAGTGCATTAATAGGCACAGCAGCATTGATTCCGGGAATTTCAACTTCTTGTTCTGGAGATAAGAAGGATTCAAAGAAGTTCTCGAATGAGGAGCTTGGTATGTATTCATTTGTGAATATAGCTCCTGATGGTGCACCTTTAAAAGCGGCATTAATTGGCTGTGGCGATAGAGGAACAGGTGCTGCTTGTCAGTTTATTGAGGCGGGGCCAAATGTTTCAATTGTAGCTTTGGCAGATGTGTTTACCGACAGGATGGATGGTTGCAGAAGAACACTTTCCGAAAAGTTTAATAATGTAGTTGACGACAGTAAGTGTTTTATTGGTTTTGATGCATATAAGAAGATAATGGAGCTGAGTGATGTTGATATTGTGCTTTTATGTACACCAACTCATTTCAGACCTGAGCATTTTAAGGCTGCTGTTGAAGCAGGCAAACATGTTTTCATGGAGAAGCCATGTGCTGTTGACCCTGTGGGGATTCGCACTGTGATTGCATCTTCAAAGGTTGCTGACTCTAGGGGATTAACTGTTATAACTGGCAATCAGAGAAGACACCGCCGTGATTATTGGGAGGCTTATGCTCAATTAAAGAATGGATTGATAGGGGAGGTTGTTTCTGCTACTTCTCATTGGAACCAGGGTGCGTGGTGGAATAAGCGACAGCTTCCTGAGTGGAGTGACATGGAGTATTGTATACGCAATTGGTTTAATATTAAATGGCTTAGTGGTGATCATATTCTTGATCAGGGAATTCACAATATTGATGTGGTTACTTGGTTTATGGACGAAATGCCAATAAAAGCTGTTGGATATGGAGGTAGTGCACGAAGACTGACTGGTGATATATTTGACTTCTTTAGTGTTGATTATACTTATAACAACAATAAGAAAATGTTGCATACAGCTAGACAAATTGATGGGTGCGATGGTAATGTATCTGAGCATTTATTAGGTACTAAAGGCACTGCGCAGCTTAACGATAATGGAGAGATTAAATTTTTGGACTGGGAGGGAAATTTATTATGGGAATATGATTATGAAAAAAATCCTGTAAATAATCCATACGTTCAAGAACATATACATTTGATTGAGTCTGTGAGATTGAATAAAAAGATAAATCAAGCAGAGAGTTTAGCATATTCAAATATGGTAGCTATTTTGGGTAGGGAGTCTGCTTATACTGGTAAAGCAATTAGCTGGGATGAAATTATGGCTTCTCAAGTAAGGTATGGTCCGGAAACATATGAGATGGGACCACTTCCTGATTATCATGAAAGAGTAGTTCCGATACCTGGTAGAAATCCTCAATAAATAATACATTGTTATATGGAAAATAAATCTAATAAGGTAAGTAGAAGAAAGTTTTTAGGATTGTCGGCATTAGGGCTTACAGGGTTAACAATTTTGCCTAGCTGGACAATAAATGGAGTTAGAATTGCGCCAAGTGATAGAATAACATTGGGTTTTATCGGTCTTGGAAGACAAGCTGTTAGTGATTTTCATTCATTCGCACAATGCCCAGGTGTACAGGTGGTGGCAGGGAGTGATGTGGATTCTATAAAACGTGATAGATTTAATAGAATAGTAAATAAATGGCAGGGCAGCATCAATATTCCAACTCAATGTGAGACTTATGAATTTTATGAAGATATGCTCACAAGGAAGGATATAGATGCGGTTTCAATTGCTACACCCGACCATTGGCATGCTCTTGGAGCAATTCATGCATGTCAGTCGGGCAAGGATGTTTATTGCCAGAAACCGTTATCCTACACTATATCTGAAAGTTTGGCAATGGTTGAGGCAGCCAGGAAGAATAAACGAGTCTTTCAGGTAGGAAGCCAGCAACGCTCGAGCCCCGAGTTTCAGAAAGCTGTATCCTTAGTTCAAGAAGGTAAAATAGGTCATATACAAAAAGTGTATGTGAGAGTTGGAGAACCTCCCGCACCTTTCAGTTTGCCAGAAGAACCAGTGCCATCTAACCTCAATTTTAGAGCTTGGCTAGGTCCATTGAATGATCCAAAAGTACATTATAATTCTACGATGTGTCCACCTATCTCACCACCCGATTATCGCGAAAAAGGTGAGTGGGCAACATGGAGATATTACCAAGAAACAGGTAATGGTTTTACAGGCGATTGGGGTGCTCACCATTTTGATATAGCGCAATGGGCTTTAGGTTTAGATGGGTCTGCTC
>JAAZCL010000012.1 GCA_012513315.1 Bacteroidales bacterium
CACTCTATTAGCAACGTGGCTCTTGTCGGGGGTGGAAGTTCGCCCCAACCGGGTGAGATAAGCCTTGCCCATAATGGGATTCTTTTCTTAGACGAGCTGCCTGAGTTCAATAGGAGTGTACTTGAAGTGATGCGGCAGCCTCTAGAAAATCATACTATAACAATTTCTCGATCGAGATATAATGTAGAATACCCCTCAGGCTTTATGCTTGTTGCAGCTATGAACCCGTGCCCGTGTGGTTTTCATAATCACCCGGATAGAGACTGTGTTTGTGCGCCGGGTACAGTACAGAAGTACCTCAACCGTATATCGGGACCGCTACTTGATAGAATTGATATACAAATTGAAATATCGCCTGTTCCGTTCGATAAAATTGCCAATCGCGATCTTGCCGAATCAAGTGATAAGATAAGGGAAAGGGTTATGGGAGCGCGCAAAATTCAACAGAACAGGTTTAAGAATATAAAAGGTGTGTATTCTAATTCGCAAATAAGTGGTAAGCTTTTACATAAGTTTGCTTCGCCTGATGCTACGGGACTAAAACTTCTAAAATGTGCTATGGAGCGACGTTCTTTATCGGCACGTGCATATGATCGTATTTTAAAAGTGTCGCGCACAATTGCAGATATAGATGGAAGTGAGCAAATTAAAGCTATACATCTGGCAGAGGCAATAAACTATCGTAATTTAGACAGAGAGGGATGGGCTTTCTCAAAATGATGATCGTCGTAATACTTTGTGAATGAATGTCCCCACCTAAAACCCCTGCTCTTAAACTCAGTAACTACTGGGTGTCCTGGGTATAATGTGCCATTTACTGTTGTGTCTAACTGTGCGCCAGCTGGTTGGTTTGGATTGTCATTAATTTTCCAACGCAGAGGATTAAATCGTGGGTTTATATCTATGGCCATGCCATTTGCATGTTTAGAATAAGTAATATCTCTATAACAAAAACTGTAGCTATTATTGTTGTCCATTGATATACTATCACTCCAATCATATCTTATAATGGGTATTGCTTTTTCTATTACAAAACCCTCATGTAGCATAAAAGAAAATAGTTCTCTGATATCATCTGCTATTGCAATATTGGTAACAATCTGACCTTTATGAATTTTGCCGTCTGTAGATAGATAAACAACCTCAATTAATTCGAGTTGGTTAATTATGTTTTCGGGGGCTCCTGAGCCTGCCACTGCCTCTTTAAAAGAATATTTTGAATCTGTAATTGTATCGAGTGTTACGGAGCCTTGAATAATTGTGGTGTCGGGAGTAACAGAGCTGATAAATGTTTCTACAACAGGAGTTTTCTTTTCTCCTTTACAGGATATTATCAATATTGAGATTAGTAATATTTTATAAAAACACTTCATCAGTTGAGAACTGTATATTAACTGAGTTCTAGTCCAAACTCATCTGAAAGATTTTGCAAACTAGGGTTCTTTTCAACCATTTCGTCGAATATTTCTCTAGACGTAAGTGCTTTTTTGATGACATTTCCTTTAGCAATCTTTATTGTCATTGTAAGATCATCATTCTTTAGCTTTGCTCTAAGAAATGTGAGTAGAGCTTCTCCATTACTGGTTAAATATTCTTTATTTAATTCTGAGTTAACTTTTACTTCAAACAATGTATCGCTGATCAGCGTGGGCTTGTAAAGAGACATGGTGTTTATTAACAGTTTCTCTATTTCAAGGGTGTCTGCATATTCATTCCATGCATTTATTAAATCATCTTCTGTAAATTTGTTATTGCCATTGACTGCAAGCTCCTTTTCGGAAGTTTTATTTACTTCTTCATCTTTTTTTGCCAAAGAGGCAAGCGAAACACCCATTCCAGATATTTTACTTTTACTCAATTTTGGGCTGGATTTTACCGGAGGAACTGTTTTGGGTTCAGAATGAACCTCCTTGGGAGTTTCTACAACTTCCTTTTTGATACTTTTGTCTTCTGGTTCTAACTCTGTTTTAGTGCTACTGCTAGCTTTCTCAATGGATTTTAGTTCAGTTTTTTTTTTAATATCAGCATTTGCTTCAAAATCATTTAACTGACAAAGTTTAATTAATGCCAACTCAATTAACAAACGCTTGTTTTTGCTCTGCCTATAGTTTAGATCGCAGTCGTTCGCAATCTCAATTCCTTTGTACAGAAATGAGTTTGTACATCTTTTTGCTATTTCAATGTACCTGTCTCTGATTGATGCGCCAACCTCAAATAGTTCGGCTGTTTTTGCGTCTTTGCAAACTAAAAGATCTCTGAAATGAGAAGCAATTCCACCAATTATATACTGACCCTCGAATCCTCGGTTTAGAATATTATTTAATATTAAGAGTGAGTTTATAACATCTCCGTTTAAAAATGCTTCTGTCAGTTTAAAGTAATATTCGTAGTCTAATACGTTGAGGTTTTCAATAACCGACTTATATGTTATGTTTCCTTGTGTGTAGCTAGCACTCTGGTCAAAGACCGACAAAGCATCTCGCATGCCTCCATCTGCTTTTTGAGCTATAATATTTAATGCTTCGGGTTCAGCAGTAATACCTTCTTGTTTTGCTACATATTGCAAATGCTTAACAATGTCGCTAATATTTATACGATTAAAATCGTAAACCTGACATCGTGATAATATTGTTGGTATAATCTTGTGCTTCTCTGTGGTTGCAAGAATAAAGATGGCGTGTGCGGGAGGCTCTTCTAAGGTCTTTAAAAACGAGTTAAAAGCACTTGATGAAAGCATGTGAACCTCATCAATGATATATACTTTGTATTTACCTATCTGAGGAGGGATGCGTACCTGATCAATTAGGGATCTTATGTCTTCTACTCCGTTGTTTGATGCGGCATCTAACTCGTGAATGTTGTAGGAGCGCTGTTCGTTAAAAGCAACGCACGATTCGCACTTGTTGCACGATTCATTATCGCTGGTAAGATTAAAGCAGTTGATTGTTTTTGCAAAAATTCTTGCACAGGTTGTCTTCCCAACTCCTCTTGGACCACTAAACAGGTATGCATGGGCTAGCTTTTTGCCTGTAATAGCATTCTTCAGAGTTGTAGTTAGCGCTTCCTGTCCCACCACGGAGTGGAATGTTGCCGGTCTGTATTTTCTTGCTGAAACAATAAAAGTATCCATGAATAAAATGTAGCTATAGTGAATTTACAAATGTACAAAATATACTCGCCAAACTCAATATGTTGAAAAGCAGTTTTTATAAATTATTGCTCAGTATTATAGTTAAATCATTTTGTGCTTATTATCTTTACAGTGAATAATAAATATTTTACTTTCTATGAAAAGGAATTACTTAACTCTTTCAATTGCTCTGTTTTTGATGTTAACGGTTGTAGCTTCCTGCTCATCGAGTAAGAAAACAGAATCAAATCAGCAAGATGCTTTAACCGGCGTTTATGACAATTTGCCTGTTGAAACAATTGTGACAGATACTTTTGTTCTTCCTACCATTCCTTCAACGATAACAGATAACGATAAACGTGCTATATTTCTGGTAATGAACTACTGGGAGAGGTTTGATTTTGCTAACAGAGGTTTAATAGAGCGCCCCGAAATAACAGAGCAGGCTTTTGTAGATTATATAAATCTACTCGATTATGTTTCGAGAGATGAGGCAGAGGCATCTTTGCGAAAAACAATAAATAAGGCGGATGCTGATTATATGATGTACTCTTATTTTGGGAGTTTGTTTGATAAATACTTTTATGACCCCAACTCGCCATTTAGGAACGAGGAGTATTATATACCTGTATTAGAGGAGATAATAGAATCTGAAATTTTGTTAGAAACAGATAGGTCGATTTATAATTTCCACTACGAAATGGTAATGAAGAACAGGGTAGGTGATAAAGGGAGTAACTTTAATTATACACTTGCATCGGGACAGACTCACTCGTTATATAACTTAAAGAGTGAATATACATTATTAATGTTTTCTAACCCGGGTTGCTCAACATGTGCAACAGTTACCCAGCAAATACTCAACTCAAATGATATTAATAACGCTCTAGCTTTAAATAGCAGCACACGCACCATGCTTACCATACTAACGCTTTACATTGATGAGGATATAAATTTATGGCTTGCCAATTTACCCCAGATGCCTCCAAAGTGGATACATGCATATGATAAGGGTTTGGAGATAACTCACAAAAGGCTATATGATATAAAAGCAATTCCAACACTTTATCTTTTTGATAAAGATAAGAATGTAATTCTAAAAGACACTTCTATTGAGGCAATTGAGAGGTTTTTTGCAACACCTCGCTAGAAAATAATGAGTTATAGATTTAATCTACTTTTTAATTCTTGGAAGAGTGGCATTGGTGTATTGGTCAGACAAACAGCGCTTTATGGCGGGTGTAACTTTCTATGTTTTTAGTGAATGTTTTTGTTTTAACATTTGGAAGTGATTTTTTTGGTCTAAAAGTTCGATATATCAAAAAAGTGACGTACTTTTGACGCCATTAATATGAGACTTTTAGCGAAAAGTCGTTATAAATAAGTGATTTAGCAATTGCGTGAAGTAGCAGCTAATCTATTTACTAACCAAAATTTTATTTTATGAAGTATGTGAACTTTTGCCTTATAGCATTATTTTCACTAGCATTATCATCGGGTTCAGTTAAGGACGCGGCTCCATCTTTAGGTTATTATCCGGGAGAAATAATTCCAGAAATTGTTTTAACGGATTTGGAGGGTGATAAATACAAGCTGAGTGAATTCAAAGGCAATAAAGTTGTGGTTAATTTCTGGGCAACATACGACGCCCATTCCAGAGCCACCAACATTCGATTACACAATTATCTGAAGATGATTGATTCGGATGTTACATTTATCTCGATCGCATTTGATGAGAATATAAATGTCTTAGACAGAACAATGGCAATGGATAACCTCGACGAACATTCACTATTCTGTGATGTTAGAGGAACCGAATCAGATTTGTACAGAGATTTCAAACTGAGTAGAGGTTTCCGTAGTTACTTAATCGATGAAAATGGAGTTATAATAGCGATGAACGTTACTCCTGAAGATTTAAGTATCATCCTTTAAAAAGAAGATTAATTTAAGAACGGACGTCGTTTTACGGCGCCCGTTTTTTTAATTCAAAAAACCATAGGCTATTGTAAGTTATTCGTCAAAAAAATATATCTTTGCACTCGAAATATTATTTTAACAATTGATGAATAACAAACAACTCTCCAGGGGACAAAAAACCGTAGTTGGAGTACAGTTCCTCTTTGTTGCCTTTGGGGCAACAGTACTAGTTCCATTATTAGTCGGGCTAGACCCATCAACGGCCCTTTTTACAGCTGGGGTAGGGACATTGATCTTTCATTTAGTTACGAAGGGCATTGTCCCTATTTTTTTAGGAAGTAGTTTTGCTTTTATTGCTCCAATTATTAAAGCAACTGAGCTTTACGGGCTAGCCGGTACCTTATCGGGGATGGTAGCAGTGGGGTTAGTTTATTTCTTAATGAGTGCCCTTGTTAAATGGCAAGGTATTAAGCTTATCAAACGTCTTTTTCCGCCTGTTGTAATAGGGCCGGTAATTATGCTTATTGGTCTATCACTTGCAGGCACTGGTGTGGATATGGCAAAAGATGATTGGCTGCTTGCCATAATTGCACTTGTTACAGCAATAATAGTTAGCTTATTTGCTAAAGGTCTTTTAAAACTAATTCCAATTTTTGCAGGAATAATTGTTGGATACACTGCAGCCATGTTATTAGGTAAGGTAGATCTTACTCCTATATCGGAAGCTGCTTGGTTTAGTCTTCCTCAGTTTATAAAACCCGAATTCTCTTGGGGTGCTATTTTGTTTATGGTGCCAGTAGCAATTGCACCTGTAATTGAGCATGTGGGAGATGTGTATACTGTAAGTCAGGTTGCCAACAAGGATTTTGTTAAAGAGCCAGGACTTCATCGCACCATGTTTGGTGATGGTATTGCATGTATTGTTGCAGGTTTTATTGGAGGCCCCCCGGTAACAACTTACTCAGAGGTTACAGGGGCGATGGTGCTTACAAAAGTAACTGATCCGGCCGTAATACGTATTGCTGCTGTTACAGGAATTCTTTTTTCTCTTGTTGGTAAAGTAAGTGCATTTCTTAGAACTATTCCCGGTTCGGTGCTAGGAGGAATTATGTTATTGTTGTTTGGTATGATAGCTGCAACAGGAATAAGCAATATGATACAAAACAAAACCGATATGAGTAATACTCGTAATCTGATTATCGTTTCGCTAATACTCACAACTGGAATTGGAGGTGCGGTACTTACAATTGGCTCTATTAGCATGACAGGGATTGGACTCTCTGCATTGTTAGGTGTAGTGCTTAATCTAATTATACCGCATACGAAAGCAGAAAAAGCAGAAAGTTGATTCTCTTTGTCCTGTTTTGTCACTAACGACATGAAAGTTTGATATTCTTCTCACTTTAAATTGCAATATGTGCAAATAAACAAAAAAATATGTTTATTTTTGCAGTTTTGTTGAAGTAGATTAGACTATAGAGGTAATGGAGGTGCAACCTGAAATATTGATCAATAATTTTCAATTAGGAGTTTTGCTGTCAGGGCTTGACAGGAAGTTTTTCTGTTTTATAATAAAAAATAATGTTTTTTGTTCGCAGTGCAAGAACTTTGCAATAGATGGTGTAGATGTTGACAGGGCATATCTAACTAAAACGAATGATGTAAGAGTCTTTGGCAGATGTAAAAGATGTAATTCGGAAGTTATACGCCTTTTTGAATTTGGTAATGATAAGGAGTTTAGAGATAAAGCAAATAGATTAAGAGAGTCTATTAAAGAACAGACTCTCTTAGGGGTATAAGTTTATAGTATTTCAATTCTTAAATCGATCTTATAACCAAATCTGGTTCGAGCCTAAATTTAGGGGTGCTGGTTGGTTGGTTGGCATCTTCATCGTGTCGATAACCGATTGCAACAGCAAACAGAGTTTTATAACCATCATCTTGCAAAACAGAATCATATCCAGC
>JAAZCL010000128.1 GCA_012513315.1 Bacteroidales bacterium
GTTGCATATTTATTATGCAACAAGGCATCTAGCTCTCCGTTTAATCTCCTTGTAGTCTTAAGATCGTTTATTATTCTCATATCAAACGGAATAGACAATGTCCTTAAAATAATCCCAACTGGAAAAATATACATACTTAACCTTGCAGGTAAGCTATTTGTCTTAAAGGGACGAACATTTTTTATTATTACCGGATACTCTTCAGCTTTCGTCAACTCATCATGATCTGATGAGTTTGATAACTGACTAAGTATATTTTCTAAATTCCTTTTAATAGTGTAAAGTTCTTGATCATAATTGCTATCAGTCCAATATTTCTTATATGACATTGAACTATAATCTTCTATATATGAATTTATCTTTTCAGTTAAATCACTCAATTCAGTTGAAATCTCTGAGTAATTAGGCTTATCGATAATGACACTCTTAAGTGAGTATTTTCTTTTTTCACGAATAAAAAATAGTCTCTTAAAGAGGCTGGTATATGTATCGATATTCAATATTACCGAATCATTCATTGCTTTATATGTTAGGAATACCCCTATAGGCAGTAGTACTAGAGCACTAAACCACATTCCAAACCAATGTTCCCAAATACCATCACGGGTCATTTTAAATCCCACATTATCTACTATATAATATATTATGAATAGAATAACTGAAATTACAATTGGAGTACCCAATCCACCTTTACGAACAATGGAGCCCAGCGGTGCACCAATGAAGAAAAATATCAAGCAGGTAAAGGGGATAGTAAACTTTCTGTGCCATTCTACCCAATGCCTATTTATTGTTTTTTGGGTAGTGGTTTTATTTAAAGATTTAAATAAAAACTCATTGCTGTTATTATCGGCTTTCATGAATGCATTCTGCATTATAGAAGACTGTTCATGCAACTTCTTAGATTGAAACAAAGTATCGGGTGATGGTACTAAAACATCAGAATTTAAAGCTGCAGTAATAACTGAGTCTCTCTTATCCTTGGGATAACTGCTTCTAAAAGATAAATATGAGTAGTTCTTCATCATATTTCTATCTACAATATTCACACTATCCATTACATGCTTCATCGAGTCAATAGAAACAGACAACTCCGATAGGTTTTTAGAAACATAATTGCTAGTAGAACTACCCTCAATTACATCTTCACCCATGCGTGAGAAATTTGAATCGTAAGGAATCATCATAACCTTCTCCCTGAAATTTTCTCTTGAGTAGGGAACAAAATCCTGATCATATCTAACGGCTTTTCCCTGATTCCAATTCTGAAATTGCTGACCACTATACATTGTGAATATCAGCATAGTTTTATCTTCATTTGAAGACATCTTTGCGGAGTCACAAACTATTACGGCCATGTTATTAAAACCACTTGCTATATCATAGATCAATACATCATACAACATGCCGGTTTTCTGATCTTTATGCTCAACATAAAGATTGTAACCTTGAATTTCTTTATAAAAAACTCCTTCAGGTATATCAAGCTCTGGTGAAGCCTGCCTAATGGATATTAAAAGTGTATAGAATTTTGTCTGTATTATGGGTATGACATTATTCTGAAAGAAAAAGGCACCTACACTTATAGAAAAGATAAGAACAATAAGTGGTTTCATAATTCCGAGGAGAGGAATACCGGCCGATTTAATCGCCAAAAGTTCAAGGTTTTCGCCCAAACTTCCAAAAACCATTAAAGAAGCTAATAGTATTGAGAGAGGAAGTGCTAGAGGTATAAGGTTAAGTGCAGCATACAAGAACATTTCGCCCAGTACATCTAAGCCCAAGCCTTTACCTACCATATCTTCCACATATTTCCAAAGAAATTGCATCAATACCAAAAATAGGCATATTACAAATGTCATTAAAAATACAGGAATAAAGGTCTTTAGGATATAACTGTATAAGCGTTTTATGTGGAAATCTTTTCTCATTAACAGTACAAAAAGAGACTTGTTTTAACTCTCTGCAAAGATAATAAAAAAGAAGCTACAATACACCAAGTCTTCTCTTCATCTCTTCAACCTGAGACTCCCATAAAGTGATGGCATCACCTTTTTCATCGGGCTCGGCAAAGTCAGTAACTTCTAAGGTCATGTCTCCCGATAAATCAAGTTTTCGCAACCTGAATTCAAAATAAACTGATTCATCATCATCAATCCATCTGTATCGAATACTAAATTGAGGCTTACTTTGAACTACCACTGCCTGGCTATCACTCTTACCCCACGTAAAAGTATAAACAGACTCATTTTCATCCATTGCAACTTCCTCAGCAAACCATTCCGAAAGACCATCTATCTGACTAATCATGCGCCATAAACTACTTTGACTGGCGCTCCCCATAAGAAACTCGATATGGAACTTTTCTTGTAACATGAATCATTTTAATAATGAGTCACAATATACAACATTTTTTAGACTATTCCATATCGAGTCTGTTTATTTATATCAACTAATTGGCTTGTACTCTACAAACGCCTCAATTGCCTCATATGATGCGAGCCCAAGCTTCCAATACATTTCGGCTGTAGCACGGTTTCTGGCCTCAGATCGTTGCCAGAACAACCTCTCATCATCTCCCAAGAATGGAGCACTCTCCATTTGAGACTGATGCTGTAAAATAGCGTTTCTCTTTTGACGAAGTTCTTCTGGTGAAAGTGGAACCGCCATTTCAATATGATCAATCTCCCACTCCATCCAAGCACCTCTATACATCCAAATTCTACAGTCTTTATACCAATCTTCAACTTTTAGTATATCAATGGCAGCAAGAATTGCATCCAAGCACACCTTGTGCGTACCGTGTGGGTCTGCCAAGTCACCTGCAACATATATTTGATGTGGCTTTATTGTTTCAATAAAATCTTTCATTATATGAACATCATTCTCAGAGATAGGATTCTTTTTTACTCTACCCGTTTCGTAAAACGGAAGATCAAGAAAATGAACATTATCAGTAGAAAGACCCACATACCTGTCGGCCGAACGAGCTTCCTCTCTCCTGATTCTGGATTTTATGAAAAGTATATCTGGTGTATCCAAATCTTCTTTGGTCTTTTCATGCATCAGGAATTGAAGAATATCATCATATTTACTCTGTAATTTTTCGCTTTTGATATCGAATTTAGTGTTTAAGCTCTTTAAAACAGAAATGTATCTTATCACCTCTTCGTCGCCCACAGCAATATTTCCAGAAGTTTGATATGCAACATGAACTTCATGTCCCTGATTTACCAATCTCTGAAATGTGCCACCCATAGAAATTACATCATCATCGGGGTGCGGACTAAAAATTATAACCTTTTTAGGATACGGCGTAGCCCTTTCTGGTCGGTTAGTATCGTCAGCCTCAGGTTTACCACCCGGCCATCCAGTAATTGTATGCTGAAGATCATTAAATATTTTTATATTTACATTATAGGCCGATCCGTATAAAGCTATCAGCTCACTCAATCCATTTTCGTTATAATCCTTATTAGTTAGTTTTAATATTGGCTTTTCTACAACGCCACACAGCCATACAATTGCACGTCTAATTAATTTGCTATCCCACTCACAATTGGTTACAAGCCATGGTTTGCTTAACCTTGTTAGCTCAGAAGCTGCAGCAATATCAACATAAACAGTAGCTTCAGGATGCGTTTGCAAAACTGAGCCTGGCACAGAATCTAAAACCGCACCTTCAACAATATCTCTTATACTTTCTGCTTTCTGTTCACCCCATGCTAAAAGAGTAATTTTCTTAGCCTCCATCATATCGTATAAGCCCATAGTAATGGCGCTTACCGGAACCTTATCCAACGAACCAAAATTACGCGAAATATCAGTTCTTGAATCGCCGTCAAGCATAACCATTCGTGTTTGAGAATGCAAGCTACTACCCGGCATATTAAATCCTACATTTCCTTTTCTACCCAATCCAAGTAAAAGGTAATCTATACCACCCGAGATCTCTAATTTTCTCTCAAACTCCTCACATACTTCGCCAATCAAATCTTTTTCTACTGTAGCATCGGGTGAGTTAATGTTTTTTGGATCGATATCAATCTTATCCAAAAAAACATCTTTTAGCATCTGTAAATTACTATATGAAAAATCGAGAACAGGGTAAAACTCGTAAGTATTATATACAACTACATTTTTAAAACTAAGCCCCTCCTCTTTATGCAACCTAACTAACTCTTCATAAACAGGCACAGGAGAAGCACCTCCACTTATTCCGAAAATAAATGGCTTATCCTCTTTATCTTTTTTCTGTATCTCTTTAGAGATATCTTTTGCAATTTCCAGTGCACCTTTTCGTGCCTCTTCATATATAGCAACTGGAAGCTTCTCATATCGAGCAAGATTGTACTCTTCAAAATCGTTATCGGGTTTGTAATACTTTTTAGGAACCCTCTCGAGAGTAATTTGTGAACTCAGATCTAACCTCATATTTCTAATTATTTAAAAAGACAACATTTTATTATATAACATCTAGAATACAAGCTTGTTTATGCAACATTCTTGCTATCTATTTTTTTTGTAATTTTCCCATAAAAATATAGTGCAATTGCAGATATAAGTCCAATACCCACAAAAACATACCATATATAATGAGCATTTTGCGTAGCAGCTGCGTAGCTCAGCGTATCAAGTACACCCGCTTCATTTGTAAATAAACGAGGATCGGGACAATATCTATCAAGCAGGAAGCCCGATAAACCAAATGCGAACAAGAACGAAAAGAACGAGTGGAGGTGACTAAAACCTAAATATAACCCCTCTTCACCTTCGGGTGCTTGTAGTGAGAAAAACTCCAGATATCGGGGTGATATAAAACACTCGGCAATTGCCTGAAAGGCTATACCTATAACCATCATAAAAGCCACTGGATGCATTCCTAATATATACCCAACTCCCACCTGTGTTCCCAATGACATCACCAATGCCGAAATGGGAATAATAAGCATACCCATCATCATAGATGAGATAGCGCTACGCCTCTTCATGAATGAAGTTACAAAGTTTACTGATATAAACACTACAAGTGGATTAACATTGGCGTACCATCCCGGAGAAGCCTCCTCACCAATCATTCTGATTACATATTTGGGCATCGTGGCATACATTTGGCTCTGAATCATCCAAAATCCGCTCACTATTATTATTAGTAAAAACAAACGACCATTTGTTATTACTTTCATAAACGACTTACCCATGTCTGAAAAGCTCTTTCCGCTATTCTCAGTTTTGGTTGATTTATAGAAAAAGAAAACAGCAATAAGAGCCAATAAAGTCATTACTGCTGAAAAATAGTTAAGGTATACCAGTCCCTGATCTCCCATACTCCTTCTAAGAGGGTCTACAACAGTCTTTCCGGTAAAGGCACCTATATTCACCATCATATAAAAAATAGCATATCCACGTGCCCTATTTTCAGTAGTAGTTTCACGCGCAATAGTACCTGAAATAACCGACTTTATAAATGCACCACCAATTACTAATAATACAAGAGGTGCAATTATCGACCATCTTAAATTGCTTTCTCTAAGTCCTGTGTAAGTTGTAGTCATCTCATAATCAACCAATCCAGCACTCTCTAACATAGTTGGCAATATCCCTAAACCGGCATAACCAACAGTAAGAAGGGCAAAAGCCAATATAATTGCTTTTCTAAATCCTATTTTATCTGAATATGCACCAGCAAATACTGGTAGAAGATAAAGTGATGCAGAAAAGAGCCCAGCAATAACACCGGCTTCAATATCAGAAAACCCCCAAACGTTAGATAAATAAAGAGTTATAACTATAAAAACAGCATAATATGCTAGTCGCTCCAGCA
>JAAZCL010000013.1 GCA_012513315.1 Bacteroidales bacterium
GACGATTGCTTTACGTAATAATCATCAATTCTTGCTTTATCATAGAAATTGAGCGTTACAGGTTTCCATATTCCCATTTGCACAATACGAATTCCCCAGTCCCAGCCAAAATGATAAGGAGCTTTGCGGTTATAAACGCTTAGCTTTTCATCTCTATGGTCGTTGCCAGCCGGATACTCATATCCAAATGTTTCTCTGGCGGGCATCATACGTTTAATTGGAGAGTAAAACCTTATATATAACTTATTCTCACCCTCTTTTAGAATGTTTTTTACCGGAACTTTATGTCCTATAAACATATTTTCTGTTTGTAATATTCTGGCTCCATTTAAAAACACATCGGCGTGTGTGTCTAAACCTTCAAAAAAGATGTATGCATCATCGTGATTTAGTTGATCGGCATTAACCACAAACGTTTTTCTGTAATCCCAATCTTCATTTTCAATCCACTGAATATCTTTTTCGTTTGTTGCATAGAACGGGTCGGGAAGGACTTCATGCTTAATAAGATCTGCTTGGACTGAGCCTGGCACATCTGCATCATACCACACACTATCATTTACTTGCGAGAATTGCCAACCTTCATTTAATGAAATTATCTCACTATACTGAGCCATCAAAAATAGAGGCATTAAACTAAAAACTATAGAAATAAGTCTTTTCATACTGGTAATGTTTTTTTCTTTAATTGCAAAGATAACCACATCGGGAGAATTAAATAGTTTTATTTAAACTCTTTTTACATAGAAAAAAAGTAAGTTTGTAATGTTTAATAGCACACAGTCAGTAATTTTGTAGGTTATGCACGACGATATTGAGATAAGAAGAAAGGAGTTTTTATTGCATTATAAAAAGATGTACTCATTTTTAAGAGAAAAGTGGGATATCAAAACTCTGTTCTTAATAAAAAATATACTAAAGAAGTATTTGCTTTCTTATAATGAGAGTTTGCTTAGTGAAATGGAAGAAGAGATATGGTCTGACCTTAGAACAGCCATAATTGCTGTTGAAGAGATTGGCTTGAAGCAATCGGCAGTGCTTGCCATACTCCTTTTACACCCTGTGTCTGATGGTGCCTATACAATAGATAAATGCAATAATACCTTTGGTGAAGAAACCGCAATTATATTAAAAGGACTAATAAAAATACGTGAGTTTAGTGATAAGAAGTCGGCCGTTGAGTCTGAAAACTATATAAAGCTTCTTTTATCTATTGCCGAAGACATCCGTGTAGTTTTTATGATGATTGCACAGCATCTGAGATTGTTGCGAGAGGCCAAATCTACAACAGTAAGTGAGAGGCTGAATCTTTCTGTTGAGTCTACTTATTTATATGCTCCTCTGGCACATCGACTTGGTCTTTATGCTATTAAATCGGAGCTTGAGGATTTATCGCTTAAATATACCGACAGGGAGACTTATGACTTTATTGCAAAGAAGTTAAACGAAACCAAGCGTTCGCGCGATAGGTATATAAGTGAGTTTATTGAGCCTGTGAAGGAACGATTGAAAAGTACGGGTTTTAATTATGAGATAAAAGGCAGAACTAAATCGATATTCTCAATATATAATAAGCTGAAGAAACAGAAAATTGAGTTTGAGAATATATACGATCTATTTGCAATTAGAGTAATACTTGATGCACCTGAGGAAGATGAAAAAGCACAGTGCTGGCAGGTTTACTCAATTATAACCGATATGTATCAACCCAATCCAAAGAGGTTGAAAGATTGGCTGTCTATACCCAAAAGCAATGGGTACGAATCGCTTCACATAACCGTAATGGGCGCTGGTTCACGCTGGGTGGAGGTGCAGATTCGTACAAAACGTATGGATGCGATAGCAGAGCGCGGACTAGCCGCACATTGGAAATATAAAGGAGTGAAGGAAGAGTCGGCGCTTGATGGATGGTTGCAGTCGCTCAGAGAGTCTATAGACAGTAAAGAAACCAACCTGAGTCAGAAGCTAAACGATTTTAAGCTTGATTTGTATGAGGAGGAGATTTTTGTTTTTACTCCAAAGGGCGATTTGTTTAAGCTGCCTAAGAATGCTACGGTCTTGGACTTTGCATTTTCAATTCACTCCAAGTTGGGTTCAACATGCGTATCGGGAAAGGTAAACGGAAAGAATGTTCCCATTAAGCATAGGCTAAAGAGTGGCGATCAGGTTGAAATTAATACTTCATCGCATCAGACGCCAAAGCAAGATTGGCTTAATAGTGTTGTAACTTCAAAGGCACGTACAAAGATTCGTCAACTATTAAAAGAGGAGGCTAGTAAGCAGGTTGATATTGCTAAAGAGACTCTTTCGAGGAGGATGAAGAACCGTAAGATTGAGCTTGACGATTCACTTCTGATGCAGTTGATTAAAAAATTGAGATATAAAACTGTTACAGATTTCTTTGCAGATATTGCTAATGGAAAGAATGATGTTAACTGGGTGATAGATCGCTATCTGGAGCTGGGGAACAAAGAGCATGAGCTTAAGGAAGCATATGCCTCTATTAGTGCCGAGGAGTTTACGTTAAAGACAACCGACAATGAGGTGGCTAGCAGCGATGAGCTTATAATTGACCAAAACCTTACTGGTATTGATTATAAGCTGGCAAAATGCTGTAATCCAATTTATGGTGATGATATATTTGGTTTTGTGTCTACACAGGGAATTAAAATACATCGTGCAAGTTGCCCAAATGCACACGATCTGTTTTCGCGCTTTGGGTATAGAATACTCAGAGCTCGCTGGTCGGGCAAGGTTGGCTCATCGAGTTACACTATTGTATTGAGAGTGATTGGAAATGATCAGATTAATATTGTTGCTAATCTGATGTCAATCATTTCTAAGGAGGAAGGGGTTAATATGAGGTCAATATCCATCGATTCAAATGATGGATTGTTTCAGGGAAATATTGCAGTTATATTAGCA
>JAAZCL010000129.1 GCA_012513315.1 Bacteroidales bacterium
AAAAGCAGATAGTCCTCAAAAAACTATAGCAGACAGTAAGCTTGGCAGATTAGATGTTGAAATTCCATCATCACTTAGAGATAAACCTGAGGTGGTTGCTTATATACACGATATGAGCAAAGTTGCCGATGAGTATGCAATTCTAATAGATAAAACTTTGGAGGATTTTGGAGATTACGAAAACCTTGATTTTGCTGATTTAAGTATGATGGATAAAATAAAGGTTATGAAAGCTTCAGCCGAAATAGGTTTCAAATCTATGGATATGATGTCTAAATGGGCTGAACATCACGACAAATTAAATATGTTTAAGGAAGATCTTACCGAAGATGAAACTTTGGCGCTAGAAACCGTTGTGAATAGGTTTGAAGAGCGTATGAAACAAATTGAAAAGAAGCACACAAAGTATTTTAGCGAAGAAGATTAGTTAGTACTATAAGTGGAAAATATAAATTGATGTAAACGTAGAATAATATAAAAAATAATGGATAAAATAATCAATACAGCAAAACAGTTTATTGTAAACCCAAAATTGGAGTGGGAAGTGGTTAAGAATGATAAAGATACCGCACACCAACATGTAATGAAATATGTGTTACCACTTGCACTCATTACTGCAATTGCAGTTTTTATTGGTGTAGGCCTCATTGGATATCGTGTATTGGGCTATAGGGTTCAATCTATTAGTGGAGGTTTGGCACAAGCTATTATGTCGTTAGCCTCTATATTAATTGGTGTATACGTTTCAGGGTTTGTAATACATAAGCTTGCACCTACTTTCAGCACATCTGTAAGCCTCGACAAAGCCGTTAAACTAGTAGGTTTCTCCTACACAGCAATTTTATTGGCAGGTGTACTCAACATATTTCCACCTTTAACTTTTCTCACTTTTATTGGCGGACTTTATAGTTTATACATTCTTTATCTTGGTTTCAAACCAATGACAAATGTGTCGGATGAGAAATCTACGAGCTACTTCATTGTAAGTCTTCTCGTAATTGTAGGAGTGTATGTAATTATAGGAATGATTTTAGCTGGAATTATTGGTGTGTTAGGATTTACAACGTTAGGAGGCTTCTAAAAAAATATATTTTCTTTTTCATTTTAAATTCTACTTTAAGTAAAACAGAACTGAGTTTAATTCGTTTATAATGGATAAAATGTAGGAACTGTTATAATCTGGATGAGGTAACTTATCCAGATTTTTTTTTGTTTACCCTGTAGTATTCATGCTTTTAGCACTCTAATTACAAATGTTTCAGAAAATAGCCATAATAGTTGAATGGCGATAATTGTAAATTTGAATACATAGATATTCTTTGATATAATAATCAAAAAAATATACAGAGAGAGAAGCTATTTTTATTATTTGCGTTAAGAATTAATATACTCCATAGAATTATTAGCATTATAATTTGCTTGACTATTCTCTGATTGGTATTATAAAAAGCAATAACAAAGCATTGCTAATGAAGAAGATTCTATTGTTTTAAACATATACTTTTGAAAAAATATGCAAGTGAGTTATTTATCAATTAAAATCTACCACAATGAAAAAAAAGAAGACTGTTTTAACTTATGCATTATTAATGGGCCTATCATTCATGTTATCAGGTAGCTGCGTAATAAAAGAGGTTAATAGACAAGTCAGAGATATCCCTATAGTATCAACAGCTGATATCATTCAAATCACACAAAAGACAGCAGTTTCAGTAGGTGAGGTAATAGATGATGGCGGTTCACGAATTACGTCTCGGGGTGTATGTTGGAGCATCGATAAAACACCCACACTGAGAGACAACAAAAGATCTAGAAGCAACGGTTTAGGCAGTTTTACTGTCACTATTACTCGTTTGGAACCCGGTACAACATACTATGTAAGAGCTTATGCCACAAACAGGAATGGCACAGCTTACGGCAATGTAAAATCTTTCACTACAGCTTCGTCAGAAGTAGTAGATATTGATGGAAATGAGTATAAAATTGTTACTATTGGCTCTCAAACTTGGATGGCTGAAAATCTGAAAACTACACGAT
>JAAZCL010000130.1 GCA_012513315.1 Bacteroidales bacterium
ATGTATATATGTTTAGTTTTGTTACTATTTCCTTGTTTTACAAGCTTTTCTATTATATCTATTTTGCTGTGTTATGCTTAAATTGTAGCATTTTTTGTGGACTTTTTACAAGAGAAGGATAGTTGTAACTTGCATAATATTACTTGAGGAGATATACTTAAGTGGTAAGAATATCTTACCTAGGAGGAGCGATGAAAACAAGAACAGAAGTAACCGCTTTATCATCAAAGGGGCAAATAGTACTGCCCAAAACTCTCAGAGACACAATGTCCTTAGTAGAAGGCTGCAAGTTTTTAATACTCACCGATGGAGAAAACATATTGCTTAAGCCTGTACAGGAACCCAACATAGAGGAGTTCGATAAGCTGATAAATGAAGCAAATTCATGGGCTAAGAAAGTAGGGATGAAAGAATCTGATATTAGTGATGCAATAAAAAAAACTAGATTACGCGGTTAATGTGAATATAGTAATTGATACAAATATTGTTGCATCTGCAATATTCTTTGGCGGTAAGCCGCTGGAACTGATTAAATTATTGCTTGATAATCAGATAATATCTACAGCAACTCCGGCTATAGTATTGGAATATAACAGTACCATTGAATACCTTTTGGAAAAATATAAAGGAAATCATATTAAAGTTCCTTTGATGCAGATAGTATCAGCGATGAAGTTAATTCCGGAATCAGATACTATACATATCTGTAGGGATCCTGATGATGATAAATTTATTTCATGCGCAGTAGATTCAAATGCTATATATATTGTAAGCGGAGATAAAGATTTACTTGTGCTGGAAGAGTATAAAGGAATAGAAATCATTACTGTTTCACAATTTTTTGAACGATGGAATAAGTAAGAATATAAAATTGGTAAAAAAAGTTTACACAAAATACTTGACATGACCAGAGATCATATTCTTTTTGTATCTTTTATAATTCGATTTAGAAACTATGCAGATTCTAACAATTACTCTTCTAGTAATTGTCATAAACAGAATTGTGCATTATGGTCACTAAACAGACTATAATACATAATTCTGTACACGACGCAAACCTAAGGCTTGCTTACCAAGTTTTGCAGGCAAAACTTGCAGACTTGTTACACAGGTTATCTACGGAAGTCGATTCATTGGCTTCCGTTTTTTTATTTTAAAAATCAGTCCTTGCCGGAGGCGGTCTTGAGATTCTTCGAATCTCGTCGGCTTTCTAAAGGTATCCGTCAAATAAACTACCCGTCAGCCTGTAAGAAGTTCCAAGGAAGCAGCTTATTCCAATCCTCATCTGTTTTTGCATTCGGTGCTTTTTCAAATACGATTCGTAAGTAGTCATGCAGATTTACGTTACAGTGCTTTGCCATTTCCACAAGCGTATAAACCTTCGATGAGGTTTCGGCTCCGGTCGGGCTTCCGGAGAAAAGCCAGTTCTTCCGCCCGACAACAAACGGACGAATAGCATTTTCGCTTATATCAATACAAGGGTTAGTGCAGATTGAAATTCATAATTTGATAATTAAAAAATGAATCACTAACTTACAAAAATTTAAAGCGATGCAAGGAAAGGAGGGGTTCAAGGGGAGGAAACATTCGCATCGCAAAAAATGGTTTTCCTCCCCTTTTTTTAACGATAATAAGCAGCGCCTGAGCGTTACCTATA
>JAAZCL010000131.1 GCA_012513315.1 Bacteroidales bacterium
CGTCGCTGGCAGGGAGTGGTGTTTATTGTGTTATATGTACTGTATATAATATTTAAAGTGACGGCTTAGGTAATTATAATGCAATTTCTATTAAACAATTCGCAACAAAAGAGCATAAAAAATTGTTTATATTTCTTTTGCATGAGTTTCTAAATCTCTAAATTAATGAGTATGAAAAAAATGTTTAAGCTGATATTTATTTCACTTGCCCTGGTCACACTATTTGCAGCAAATTGATGGACTTTTTTGGTGGAAGAATGTATGTAAATTTACATACCGAAGCATATCCGGGAGGAGAGATTAGAGGACAGTTAGTGAAACAATGAAACACTAAACTATAATGAATGGAGCCATCTTTTTTTTAAGATAGCTCCTTTATTTATATTAGTTATAGAGATAACTGTTATTCACCCTCTCTTTTTATAACTGAATACAGCCCATCCATTAAGTACCACAGCGATTATACCAAGTGCAAATAAATTGTATGACACATCGGCCAGAGTGCTTCCGTTTAGATAAATCATTCGGAAGGTTTTTGTGAGGTAGCTGAAAGGATTGATGGCAGCAATCGTTTGTGCCCATGCCGGCATAGCCGAAACTGGAGTAAACATACCCCCAAGCAAAATTAGAATTAGGATAAAGAACATTACAAGAAAACTAGCTTGCTGCATTGTCTCTGAGTAGTTGGATATTATGAGTCCCAATCCCGATATAGAGAGAATAAATACTATTGAGGAGAAAAGTATTGCTAAAACATTTCCCATTGGCCACAGGCCGTATAGTAAGTATGCTGCAGAAACCGAGATAATCATTACAACAAGACCCACAACCCAAAAGGGAATTAGTTTAGCTAAGATAAAATAAGTCCTTCTCACAGGGGTGACATTGATCTGCTGAATAGTGCCATTCTCTTTTTCCATCACAATATTTAATGCAGGTAAAATACCACACAATATTGTGAGTAGTAACACCATAAAACCCGGTATCATAAAGTTTTTATAATCGAGCTCGGGATTATATTTGTATTTTGGAACAATATCAACACGAGGCATATTCATGATCGTGGCCCTTGATTGTGGTGGTAATGTATTTATAAGTTCGCCTCGCATTTCAGATGAAAAGTCGTTCACAATCTGCATAATGTAATTGCTGCCCAACAGGCCCTGTGTACCGTTTACAGAGTTTACTGCAACCCCAACAGTTGAGGTTTGGCTTTTAACTATATCCTTGTCAAACGATGCAGGTATCTCTAGTATCATATCTGTTTTACCATTCTCCATATTTAGCATAGCAGTTTGATAATCAAGAGGTGTATCATTCAGTATAAAGTACTTTGATGCAGCCACCTTATCTGTGAGTCTTTTTGAGTAGATGCTTTTTCCGTGATCTACTACATCTATTTTAATGTTTTTTACTTCGAAACTAACTGCCCATGGGAAAACAAGCAACACCATTGTAGGGAACATAACAATTAGTCTTGGAATCAAAGGATTCCTGAACATCTGTTTAAACTCTTTTTCTATTAGAAATTTCAATGTTTTCATACGATTTACTCCAATCTCTTTTTTGTTTTTGCAATTGTAACTCCCAAAAGGAATATCGTCATTCCTATCATTATGAGCACCTCTTTCCATATCATGAATAATCCTTGCCCCTGAATCATTACTTTACGCACTGCATCTATAAACCATCGTGCAGGAACAATTGCAGAAAATGCTTGTAGCACGACAGGCATATTGCCTACAGGGAATATCATACCCGAAAGCATAAGCACTGGAATCATTGCTGTGATAGCAGAGAAGATTACTGCGTTCATCTGCTTGTCTACCAAAGTTGAGATTGTTAATCCATAAGTTAAAGTAAGAGAGATATAGATAAGTGCAACCAAAAACAGCAATAATATGCTTCCATTTATAGGTACGCCAAGTACAAAGTAACTTAGAAGCAGAATAATGATAAAGTCGATAAACGATATTACCATATAAGGAATTGTTTTGGCAAAAATCATAGTTCCCAGTTTAAGTGGCGATGCAAGCAGAACCTCCATTGTTCCTCTTTCTTTTTCACGAACAATAGAAACAGAAGTCATTATGGTACATATAATCATAAGGACTAGTCCCATTATCCCCGGCACAAACATATATGATGATTTCATCTGTGGATTATATATCATTCTGTTCTCGGTATGTATCTGAAAAGGAATCTGCATCAACTCCATTTGTTCTTGCTGATACCCAGCAATTATTGCTGTGGCATATGTTGCAGAGATAGAGCCGCGGTTAGGATCGGAGCTGTTTGCAAGTAATTGAACAGCTGCGTTTGCGGTATGCACTAAATCCTCTTGGAAGTTTTGTTGAAATACAACAGCCAGATCTAGATCTCCTTTCTGCATTGCCTCTTCTATTTTTGTCATGGATTGCATATTTCCCTGATTATTAAAATAAGAGTTTTCTTTTATCCGCTCTGTAATGCCTGTGGTAATTGCATCTGGTGATGGGTCGTAAAAAGCCACAGTGATGTTCTGTACCTCCATATTTATGGCAAAGCCAAACAGGAGAATCTCTACTATTGGCATCCCAATTATTATAAGCAACGTTCTGTTATCGCGAATAATATGACGGAACTCTTTATTTACAAATGCTATAAATTGTTTCATTTTAATCCCTTTCTGCTTTACGTGCAAGTTGTCTGAATACCTCATCCATTGTATCGGCATTAAATTGATGGCGTAATGCTGCAGGTGTATCAAGTGCATCTATGCGGCCGTCAACCATTATTGATACCCGGTTGCAATACTCAGCTTCATCCATATAGTGGGTGGTTACAAAAACTGTAATTCCGCGGTCGGAGGCATCATATATCATTTCCCAAAACTGTCGTCGCATGGCGGGATCAACTCCTCCGGTGGGTTCGTCAAGAAATACTATTTTAGGTTCGTGAAAAATTGCTACCGAGAAGGCTAGCTTTTGCTTCCATCCCAAAGGGAGGTATTTCACCAGAGTGTTTCGTTCTTCTTCAAAATTAAGTTGTTTGAGTAGTGCATCGGTCTTTTCTGCAATCACCTTGTTTGAGAGACCATAAATACCACCAAAAAGCCTAATGTTTTCCCATACTTTAAGATCTTCGTATAATGAGAATTTCTGACTCATATACCCTATATTTCGTTTTATCAACTCATTCTCTTTAATGATATCGTAACCGGCAACGGTTCCCTCTCCTGCCGTAGGCATACTTATTCCGCATAACATCTGCATAGCAGTTGTTTTTCCTGCTCCGTTGGCGCCAAGAAACCCAAATATTTCTCCTTCTTTTACATCAAAAGAGATATAATCTACTGCGGTAAAACTGCCGAACTTTTTAGTGAGATTTGATACTTCAATTACTTTGTTAGTCATACATTTACTTTATTACACATACAATTAATTCGTCAATGCCATAAAACAATCTTCTACAGAAGGTTCAATAGGGTTTATGCCAACATCTCTGAAATCTCTGTTTATAAGGTATTGTTTAAGCTCGCCTACCTGTAAACTCTCATCTACAGTGATATGGATTTTGTCTCCAAAAGCGAAACTGCTTTTGACTTTTTCGTAATTGCGCAATTCTTGCAGAATAGCTGACATCCGACTTCCTTCTACAGCCCATAATATATCTGAGTAATCATCAATAATACCTTGTGGAGTGTTTGATGCTATAAACTCACCTTCACGAATAAGAGCAATTCTGTCACATCTGCTAGCTTCATCCATATAAGCTGTGGACACCAGTATAATAATGTCCTGTTCTTTTAATCGTGCAAGCATATCCCAAAACTCTTTTCTGGATACCGGATCAACACCTGTTGTAGGTTCATCGAGGATCAGAATTTCGGGTTTATGAATGAGAGCACAGCTTAATGCCAGCTTTTGTTTCATACCACCCGAAAGTGCACCGGCACGGCGGTTTTTAAAAGGCTCTATCTGCTGGTAGATATCTTTAATAAGATGATAGTTTTCTTCAATAGTAGTATCGAAAAGCGTTGCAAAAAACTTCAGGTTTTCTTCTACACTCAAGTCCTGATATAAAGAGAATCTACCCGGCATATAACCAATAATTTGCCTGATTTTACGGTAATCTTTTACCACATCATACCCGTTCATAATAGCCGTACCACTATCTGGCAGGATAAGTGAAGCGAGAATTCTAAATAGAGTGGATTTACCTGCGCCATCAGGACCAATTACTCCAAATATCTCTCCATCGTTTACGTTGAAAGAGATTCCGTTGAGGGCATTTATTTTACCACTCTTTCCGTAACTCTTATGAAAATCATTAACCTCTATCATATTATTTGAATTTTACTTCGCCATACATGCCAATCTTCAGAAAACCATCGTTTTGTACAGCTATTTTGAGTGCATAAACTAAATTTGCACGTTCGTTTTTGGTTTGTATTGTTTTTGGGGTAAACTCCGATTTGCTTGATATCCAACTTATTGTGCCTGTGTATGATTTCATATTTCCTGCTCCGTCATCAACACTTACTGTCACTTCATCATTTAACTTTATTTGCGCAAGCTGATTGTTTGTTACATAAGCCCTTAAAAATATTTCACCCATGTTGGCAATTTTAAAAAGAGGTGTACCCATTGTAGCGAGTTCACCCGATTCTGCAAATCTATTTAGTACGGTTCCTGAAATGGGACTTACTATTTGTGTCTTCTCAAGCTGATCGTTAAGTTGTGCAACTTGTATTTCTAGCGTAGAACTTTGTGCTGAAATATGGGCACTGCTTTTTTGCAAAGTGGATGTTTGTGCAGAGAGTCTACTTTCTACGATCTCCAGTTCCGACTCAATATCATCAAGCTGCTTTTGATTGGCAGCATTAGCAGCAACTAGTCGTTCCACTCGTTCTTTTTCCCTTTTCAATGTGTTTATTTGATCCTTCAAAGCAGCTGTTTGTGCATTTATATCGGGCTGTTGAGCAATTACACCTTTTGCATTAGAAAGAAGACTCATCTTTTGGAGGTAGAGCTGAGTGCTGTCAATATACCCAACCATTTGTCCCATCTGCAGCTGATCGCCTTCGTTTACGTTAAGCTCTAGTATCTTGCCGTTTGCCTGAGAAGAGACAATAATTTCTGTTGCTTCAAACGATCCGGTTGCATCGTAATCACCTTCTCTGTTACCGCATGAAAGAAGTAGAAGAAGGGTTGATAATGTTGTGAATAATTTAAATGATTTCATAATTTGATGTTATGTAGTATTGTACTGTTAATTATTTAGATAAGAGCTGTTTAGATGAGTGTTGTTTAGGTTTATGTATACTTATTAAATCAGTTTTGATTTATAGTATACTTAAGTGAATAAACCGACATTAGAAATTGAATTTCGTGTAGAGTTTTAGCCTGCTTAACAACCTCTTCTGCATTTAATTCTTTCATTAGATCAGAGACAGTCATAGTGCCATTCTCAACCTTTATTTCTGCAGTTTCACGAATTTGAGTTTGTAGTCTAATAATTTCATCATCATCATGCATCGTTTTTCTGAATTTATCAATCTCAATCTGTTGCTGAGGAATTACGATATTCAGGTTTTGCAGAAAAGTATCTCTTTGTGCGTTAATCGCTAATTTCTGCAGATCTATTTTCTTCCTATCAGCCTTTAAAGTGTATAGGTTGCTAAAGTTCCACGATACACGAACTCCCCCTAAAAAGTAAGGTGTAAATTCGTTATCAAACATATTCAAGCCCGGTTTACCATAACCACCCTGAGCAAAAGCACCTATAGTTGGCTTTATTTTAGCGTTTAGAAGCGATTTTTGCGATTCAATTGCATGCTCTTGAGCTTCAAACATCTTCAATTCAGGTCTGTTGATTACTGGTAAGATAAGAGTACTTTGTGGATCGGGTTTAGCAAATAACAGATCACTGTTGAGCTCTTCACCAATCAGCACCGATAACATCTGTATATATGCATCAAGATTTGACTCCAGATTAATGCGCTGCTGACCGGTTTTAAGTTGCTCAACCCTCACCACGTTAAGGTCGGTTACATTAGCCAAACCATTGTGTGCATACACCTGTACATTGTCGTAATTGCGCTGAAGTTCCTTCTCTAGAATCTCAAGCTGGTTGAGTTGCTCTTTCATCAGTAATATGCCAAAGTAGAGGTTGTTGACACGCTCCCTTAAAGTATATATTTCATTATCAAGCTGTTTTTTTTCTAATTCTGCATTTGCTTGCATACTTTGCTTCTGTGCCGAAACTCTTCCGCCATCCCAAATAACCTGGTTTAGTTCAGCTACAAATCTATACTGATCTTGGTCGATAGTTGGAATCTCTATCCCCGGCATATTAAGATCAATGCTTGTAACATCCGATTGCCAAGCACCTTGAGCACTTAATGTACCCTGTGGCAAATATCCTTTATTGGCATTAGCAATGTTAAACTCCTTTGTTTTCTCAATAATATCATATCTGGCGATTGCTGGATAATTAGCTTCCGCTTTCTTCTGGCAGTCGTCAATAGTTATAGTTTGACCTGCAACAAACAGCGTGTTTACCAAAATCAAGCTAATTAATAACAGTAAAGTTTTAAGTCGCATAATTCTTATTTTTATTTGATAGTTTTTGTTATCCATTCAAAAATCTCCTCCTTTCGTTCAGACACAAAACCAATGAACTCATCCTCTTTAACTAGCCCAGACGAGACAATTAGCGGTTTGGCTACGAATGGAAACAGGGTGAGGCCAAGGGTGTTTACTATTAAGTTGGCGGCAGACATTTTAATGTTTTTCTCCTTTAGTTGTTTATCGAGTACCGGTTGAGCAATTTGTCGAGCATTGTTTGTGATGTCTTTAAAAAGTTCTTTGTTAACCGTTAGCTCGTTTAATATAAAAATGGGGAGTTCCTCATTTTCAAGAAGCAGTTTAGTGTAATTTTCTATGATTGCTTTGATTTTGTCTTCGAGAGTAAAACTCTCGTCTGACAAAACGGGACTAATTGCACCAATTAACATTTTAAACTTCTCTTGCACTACCTTTTTATAAAGATTTTCCTTGCTCCCAAAATAGTAGTTGAGCAGTGCAAGGTTCGTTTCTGCTTCTTCAGCTATCTCTCTTGTTTTTGTAGCTGCATATCCTTTTTGAGTAAAAAGTTTATCAGCCGCTCTTATAATTTTCTGTTCTGTTGTAAGCTTATCCATTAGTAGATTTATTTAATATTCTGTATTTTGATTTGCAAATGTATTTTAATCATATGAATAAAACAAGTGATTTAATCAAATGTTTAATTAAGGTGGTAGGTTTAACTTTATTTACATTTTATATAAAAAATATAGAGCAACTACATTTCTGTAATTGCTCTAATAAAATAGTAAGTATCCTTTTAAAGTAACAATAAACTAATTCTTAAATCTATAGGTTTTACAACCTATTAAACTCACTCTCGCCAGCACCTGTTCCCTTATATTTGCTACCATTGGTGTTGAACTTATATCTTACTGTAACTTCCAGTTCGCGAGTATCCCATTTTGAAGTTTGTGAAAGATGCAGTTTATTGCTGTAGACAATGACGTCATTTCTGTTTCCTTGAAATATATCGTGGCCCTTTAATATTACTGTTAACTTATCGTTAAGAAAAGATTTTGTTACGCCAAGATTTACTACAAACTGATTATCTTTGAGATTTACATTCTGTGTTGAACCTTTTCCTCTATAATTAGTATCGAGTGTTACTAAAAATCCTTTTGGTAACGAGAATGAATTGTTGAGAGATGCAATAATCAAAGGGTCATTAAGTTTCATTTCTTGGTTATTGCTGGTTATTGTTAACCATTGCTTTATGAACCCTACACTTGCCATGGGCGACCAGATACCAAATTTTGGGGAGGCTGTTAGGAATGTAGATAGTTTGGGTATTTTATCTATGTTTTTTGTTGATAGGATTGCTATAGCAGGGTTTTCATCATGCTGCTCGGCCC
>JAAZCL010000132.1 GCA_012513315.1 Bacteroidales bacterium
GTTTATTTCTTGTCCAATATATGGAGTCAAAAGCAACAAAATTACAGAACCAAATAATACAAATATGAGAGCTGAGAAATACTTATAAGGCACATTATGCATAAATAAAATAACACCCACCCCACCAAGTAAAAATGAAGAAGTTCTTTTTAAATGGATGATAGGTCTCATGATTGTTGTCTCTTTAATTATAGCCAAAGACAACCTATCAACTGCGCTACTTCTGTTTCTTGTTTGTTATATTTTAATGTTTATTGGTAATGTTAAGTTCAAGCGTTTAGCAAAGGTGGCTCTACTAGGAGTAGTAGTTGCAGTTTTGGCAGTACTTTTATTAAAAGCAATTCCCACACAATGGACTCAAGATGGCATGTTGAAACGTTTCGGCACATGGCAATCGCGTTTAGATGAGTTTGGCAGTTCTGATATAGAGGACGAAGAGTCATATTATCAAGTAACAGACAAAAACTTTCAAGTAGCTCACTCAAAAATAGCAATTGCAAATGGAGGTGTTTTTGGTAAATTTCCGGGTAATAGTAAAGAACGTGATTTTTTACCCCAAGCTTATTCAGATTTTATTTACAGTATAATTTTAGAAGAGATGGGACTGCTTGGTGGAACTGTAGTGCTGATACTTTACATAATTATATTAATGAGAGCTGGTAAAATAGCAAGGAAAACTGATAAACTTTTTCCGAAATATCTAATTCTGGGCTCGGCGTTGATGCTTGCCATGCAAGCTTTTGTGAATATGGCTGTTGCCGTGAATTTGATTCCAGTAACTGGGCAGCCCCTGCCTTTGATAAGTAGAGGAGGGACTTCCACACTTATTACATGTGCCTACTTTGGCATTATTTTAAGTGCTGACAGATTTGGAAAATGTAAAAAGAAAACTGAAGTTACACCAATTGTAAATGTTGAGATGATGAATATAGAAGCCTTTGAAAAGAAAGATGATGAGGCAGAACAAGAGCAAAATCCTTTTGCAAAGTCAGTAATAAATGAAGAGTATGCACCAGAAATAGAGTTTGATATAATTCAAGCTTAAGTCGGTTTATATTCTTATGTGCATTATGAAATTGGTGATTGTGTTTAATTAAGATTGAGTTGAGAAAAAGTCTAAAGAAAACTAATTAACATCACTTCTTTGACTTGCTGATGTTTATTGTCTAATTTTATCAGAAACCACCTCGACTCAATTATCGTAACAGATTGTTTCGAGGTGTAGTTTATTGCAGTATTTAATTAATATCAATTGGCTAACATGAGTGCAAAAGTAATAGTTAACCCTGCTTATAGTCATATCAAAGACTTTTTAAAGTCTTTGCCTACTACTTTTGATAGAGAGGGTGAGACTTTAAAGAACGATCGTAACGAAATAAAGGTTATTGAGCATAATAACCTAAAACTGTGCATTAAATCATTTAAGCGAGCTACAGTTTTTAATAGATTTATGTATTCTTGGTTTCGTGCTACAAAGGCTGAACGGTCATACAAAGTAGCACGCAGATTAGAGCAGCATGGCATAGATACACCTGAAGCTGTAGGGTATGTTGAGGTATACGGCAAATGGCACATTCTGCAGAAAGCTTATTATATATCGCTTTATCTTGATTATGATTTTGATATGAGAGATGTGTTGGATAAAACTATTGATTGTCAAGAGAAAATTCTTTCAAGCTTTGCAAAGGAGATGGCTACTGTAGTGCATCCTGCTGGTGCTTGGCACAATGATTTGAGTGCTGGAAATGTTCTCATTAATAAGCTGGGTGATGATGAGTGGAGATTCTCTTTTATCGATCTTAATAGACTGACCTTTCGTCGTCGCATTTTGCCTGTAAAGGGACTTGTTAATCTCAAGAGATTGACCGACAATCCAGTTGCACTTGCCTTAATGGCTGAGCATTATGCTATAGAAGCCGAGAAGAGTGCTCGACTTTATTCGCTCTTGTTGCAACGCAACAATCTTTATTATTCAGTTCGACGGTTTTATATTAAAAGAGTCTTAGGCATTTTTAAGCCACGTAGAAGAAAACAGAATGTTAGCTAGAATACTATATCTTGGATTTTCAGCAAAGATTGAGGGGAGGGGGAGTTTAACAATAAACTCTCTAATTCAAGAGGGCTAAGTGCATGTATATTATAGCCTAAGGGTTGCAAGGTCTGCAAAGTGAAGATAATAGACTGTTGCTTAATTGATAAAAACAGGCATATTAGTTATCTTTACCTATAAATATTTACCTACAGTAAACAACATAACTAAATATAGTTTTATGAAAGAAAAAACTACTCCAATACAATCTGAGCAACTTCACTTCATAATTAGTGGTGGTGGAACAGGAGGGCATATATTTCCTGCTTTATCTATTGCCAATGCTATAAAAGAAAGATGGCCCGAAGCAGCAATACTTTTTGTGGGTGCAGAAGATAGAATGGAGATGGAGCGTGTGCCTGCTGCGGGTTACGAGATTGTAGGTTTGCCAGTAGCTGGACTTGTACGAAAAAAATTATTGAAAAATATTCCGGTGGCTTTTAAATTGTATAAGAGTTTAAGACGTGCAAAAAAAATAGTGAAGACTTTCAAGCCCAATGTTGTCATTGGAGTTGGCGGTTATGCTAGTGCACCAGTGTTGCGAGCAGCTTCATCTCAAGGTATTCCAACATTGTTACAAGAACAAAACTCATATGCAGGAGTTACAAATAAATTGCTTGGTAAGAAAGCTTCAACAATATGTGTTGCATACGAAGGTATGGAGAAGTTCTTCCCAAAAGATAGGATTGTACTTACTGGCAACCCTTGCAGACAAGATTTAGAGATTACTCCTCAAAAAGTAGATGAGGGATATAGGTTTTTTAATTTCGATCCTGATAAGAAAACAATTTTAATGGTTGGTGGAAGCTTGGGAGCACGCACACTTAATGATAGTATTGTAAGCTCATTTGATGATATTAAAGAAGAGAATGTTCAAATTCTATGGCAATGCGGTAAATATTATTATGATGAGATGAAAGAGTTGGAGACTGAAGGCAAAATACCACCAAATGTAAAGTTATGCGATTTTGTGTCTCGTATGGATTTGGCTTACTCTATTGCAGATTTAGTTATATCTCGTGCTGGAGCAGGCTCTATTTCAGAGTTTAGCCTATTGGGCAAGCCGGTGATATTAGTTCCATCCCCAAATGTGGCAGAAGATCATCAAACACAAAATGCATTGGCATTGGTAAATAAAAATGCAGCTATACTTATACCGGACAAGAGTGCCAGAGAAAAGTTATTCTCAACTGCACTTACATTAGTAAAAGACCCAGAAAAGCTTGAGCAATTAAGCACCAATATTTTGAAACATGCACAGCTCAATTCTGCAGATAGAATTGTAGATGAGATAGAAAGATTAGTAAATATAAAAAATAGATGATAATGGCAACATTAAGAAGCACAGACATACAGCCTAGCCATGCAAAAGCTGTAATTGACAACTTTACTAATATCTACTTTATAGGTATTGGAGGCATAGGTATGAGTAATTTGGCTCGCTTTTTCTTGTCGAAAAACAAAAATGTTGCTGGATACGACCGCATTTCCACCCAACTCACCAAGCTTTTAGAAGAGGAAGGGGCAGCAATTCACTACAAAGATGATGTGCAGAGTGTACCTAAACAATTTATGGATGCTCAGACCACATTGGTTGTTTATACACCAGCCGTGCCATCAATACATACCGAATTGGTCTATTTTCAAGAGAATAACTTTGCAATAATGAAGCGTGCACAAGTATTAGGAGAGATTACAAAGCTCAGTAATGCTATCTGTTGTGCTGGTACACACGGAAAAACCACTGTTAGCACAATGGCTGCCCATATTCTTCGACAATCGAAGGTTGACTGCAGTGCATTTTTGGGAGGAACTCTCAAAAACTATAAAAGCAACTTACTTCTATCCGACAATAGTAATATCACAGTAGTTGAGGCAGACGAATACGATCGTTCGTTTCATTGTTTGAGCCCTTGGATAGCAATAATAACTTCTGCTAACCCCGACCATCTTGATATCAATCACA
>JAAZCL010000133.1 GCA_012513315.1 Bacteroidales bacterium
GATATGGGGTTGTGGATTTGGAATCGCTTGCATTACCGTACATATTTGAATACAGACGGTACTCAGGAGGAGCGTAGAGCAAAGCCTGGTAATAGGTACGAGATGTGGAATATGTATATTGCAGGAGAGGATGGGGGAACAGGAGAATCTCTTGCAAGGCTTGCCGAAATGGTGAGCGACCCTACTGAGAAAGCAAAATTGCTAGAGGCTTCTACCTATTTTGATAGCCCTGCTTTCTATGATCCACTATCCATTAACGTTGATGATATTCGCACCCGACATGCCAATCAGCATATCCCTAAGATAATAAGTGCACTGAGAAGTTTTAGAGGTAACAATGATCCCTACTATTTTAATCTTTCAGAGAATTTCTGGGAACTGATTCAAGGGCGATATAGATATGCAACTGGTGGTGTGGGCAATGGCGAGATGTTTAGACAGCCCTATACTCAGATATTAAGTATGTCTACTAATCCTGCTCCTACTTTAAATGAGACTTGTTGCGCATATAATCTAGCAAAGCTTACCAGAGATTTAAATTGTTTTAATCCAGATGATGCTAAGTATATGGATTATTATGAGAGACTATTATACAATCAACTAGTTGGTTCATTGCATCCTACAGAATATATGACCACTTATCAGTATGCAGTTGGATTAAACGCTTCAAAACCATGGGGCAACAATACCCCCCATTCTACTTGTTGTGGTGGTACAGGTTCTGAGAATCATGTAAAATATCAAGATGCAACATATTTTATTTCTGATAACACACTATGGGTAGCTCTTTATATGCCAACAACTCTAAATTGGGATAAAAAGGGAATTACTATTGAGCAAGATTGTCTATGGCCTGCCGAACATTCGACCATTAAAATAACCGAAGGAAGTGGAAGTTTTGAAATGAAGCTAAGAGTACCTTATTGGGCAACAGAAGGGTTTGAGATATTATTAAATGGAACTCCTATTTCAGACAAATATACTCCAAGTTCATATGTAGCTATTCCACAACGTGTATGGTCTGAGGATGATGTTATTGAAGTTATAATGCCATTTACTAAGCATATTGATTGGGGGCCCGACAAAATGGAAACATCAACAGCAGGACAAAATCAGCCAAATAATCAACATGAACCAATGTGGGCAGGTACAATAATGTATGGTCCACTTGCTATGACTGCTACTGGTGTTAATGATTGGGAGAATGCAACTTTAACTATAGATTCTTATTTAGAATCAATTGTAATGAATGGCCCCAGTGGAGGTTCCTACGGCACTAACGGCAATGTCTACACTATGAGTATTGGAGAATTAGCTCTCGAACCCGATTATTTTAGAGAGGAGAATTCTACACATTATTTCAGGATAAATATGATAGACGATATGATCGCAGAATTTAAAGATATGCTTAATTATAAGTTAGATGAAGTCTCTATTTTTAACTCTAAAAACTATTCAAGATCATCCTTTAATAAATTAAAAAAGTCTATTGCTTCAGGCAAAAAACTAATTAAATCAGATAAAACTACTCAAAGAGAGATTACAGATCAGATAGCATTAATAAACCAGAGTGTGAACAATTTGCAGTCGGTACGGCTCAATAAGTCTCAGCTATCTACTTTAATATCTAAAGCAGAATTAAAAGATTCATCTGACTATACTTGGGATAAATATCTTGCACTTCATATGGCAATTGTGTCTGCTAAAGAGATTTATGAAACAGCAGAGTCTCAATTGCAAGTGGATAAACAAATTGTTAATCTAAGCAAAGCACTCAGTGATCTGGTATTTGCGTACAACATTGAAAAAGGTAAATTAGATGAAGTGATTACACTTGCTTTGGAGAGGAAACATAACCAAGATGAATGGAATGCCTTAATAGTAAAGGTGCCTGAGCACTCTCCATGGGCGCCTCACGGATTTAGAAGACTTCTCTATAATCTACGTGATGCACAATCTGTATATGAAAACAGTGATAAAAACTATAATC
>JAAZCL010000134.1 GCA_012513315.1 Bacteroidales bacterium
GGCGAGAAGTGAGCAGTTATATATTTTCCATTTAGTAAGATATACATTGCATTTCCACCTCTTATTTTTGCCGCAGCAGTTTGATTATGTGTTGATTCAATTTCCTGAAGAAGTATAACGCTTTGTCTTTCAATTATAGATTCACTATGTACTTGGCCAAATTGAAAGTCATTTACTTTGCTCCATCTTGAGTCTGCTGCATCTAAATCGACAACCACAACCCCTTCCTCTTCTACAAATCCAAATACACCTCTACCTGGTTTACGGTACGTATTACCCCATTTGGTTGAGTTTTTTGATAATCTTACAGTCTCTTTTTTAGTTGGCTCGAGTATAAATGAATGGCCAATATTATCTATTTGAAGTTTAACATTACGACCAATTTCACTTTCTGTGAAGGAAATTTCAGGAGTAACTGATCTTTTTGTTGTATTTATAACCCAATCATAACCTATCAAGCTTTTATAACCAGCATAATAATTGAGACTTGAATGACCAAAAACTGGCATTGCGTTACTTGAATTTAATGCCTTATCAGTAACAATAGTTTCTGGTTGAATGCTGTATCCATTATCAAAACTTATCTTCACTACCGGCACTAAAACATCTTCAGAAATATCTGAAATATTAATTTCCAAAGCCTCTCTATTTTGAGTGAAGGGTATATGTTTACTGTTAGACAACAGGCTTACACTGTTTATATTTCCTGTAAATCCTTCAAGATTTATCTTGTTTGATTCAGGTTTATTTGTAATAAAAGCATATATAGCATTACTTGTAGAGGTTATATCTCCCCATTTAACAGATGAGTTGAATGGGTTTGCATTAGTACTATATATAGCTTCACTATTTTGTTGAACCCATTTGCCTATCTCTAGTAGTACTTCTTTCTCATATTCTACTACTGATCCATTGCCGCGGGGACCAATATTGAGTAAAAAATTACCTCCTCTGCTTATAACTTTTATAAGGCTCGATATTTTCTCTTCAACCTTAGTGTTAACATCGCCTCTCTCTTGCCAAGATCTATAACCCCATGTTTCATCAAACATTGAAGCTGCTGTTTGCCAAGGTATGCCCATTTTATATTCTGGATACTCATTATCGGCCATTACAGCAAAATCCACGTAATCGTTGCCTAATCTGCCGCTAATCATGCAATTTGGTTGCAACCTGTTCACAAGATCATACAAACCTTTGCTTTGTGTGGGCGTAAGAGACCCCATATCAAACCATATTTCTGATATATCACCATAATTGGTCATAATCTCCTCAACCTGCTTAAGATTAAATTGGTAATGCTCATCGGTTAAGGGATCGGCATTATGACTAGAAATTGGATATCCATGAGGATAATGCCAATCGATAAGTGAATAATATACTCCAAAGTCTATACCTCCTCTTTTACAAGCATCAGCAAGTTCCTTCATCAAATCTTTGCCATAGGGTGTTGCATCAACAATGTTAAAATTGGTATACTTAGAGTGATACATGCAGAATCCATCGTGGTGCTTAGAGGTGAAAACAATGGATTTCATACCAGCATTTTTTGCCAATGCTACAATTTCATTAGGGTTCCAGCTTGATGGGTTAAAACTTGTGGCAGTGTTGCCATACCAATCACTAAATATGCCAGCAAAAGATTGTATTTGCTCACTGTACCCACGCTTAACAGGCTCACCTTCATATACTCCTCCATAAACTGAATATAAACCAAAATGGATAAACATAGAATACTTCTGGTCTATCCAATTTTGTGATGGCTTTTGTTGGGCAAAAATTATTGTGGAAATTAAAATAAATGAAATGACTGTTTTAAGTCGCATAATTATATGATTTGATATTTTGCAATCAAAAATACAATTAATTAAACGCCTGTGCAATCTCGTCTATCATAATATTTAATGAAGTAATACCACCTCCTACTAGGTACCACATTTCGGGACTTAGGTAGTAAATCTTACTGTTTTTTGCTGCATTTGTTTGCTGTATAAGCTTGTTTTCAACTTCAGCTTTATCTAGAACAGCTTTTTCAACAACCAGACTCCTATCGACAATGAAAAGTATATCGGGGTTAGCTTTTTGAACGAACTCACTAGATACAGGGTTTCCATGACGATGAACTTCAAGTCCTTCTACCGCTTCATGTACACCCAGTACATCGAATACCATGCCAAAACGCGAACCACTTCCATAGGCACTAAATCTACCTCGGATGAGTAATAATACTAGTGCTTTTGCGTCTGAAGTTGATGTAATTTCTCTTACTTCTTCAATTCTATTCTTAATACTTTCAAGTGCACTATCCACTTCATCTTGCTTATCGTAAAGAAGTGCAAGATCATTCAGGTTCTTCTCAAATGCCTTCATGTAATCATCGACGTCTGTGATTTGCGGATATAAAACTGGTGCTATTGCCGACAACTGATCATAGAAATCAATAATCCTTCCTCCCATTATAATTAAGTCGGGGCTAGCTTCATTTATCTTTTCGAGATTAACCTCAGTTATGCTGCCAACATCAACAATTGAGGGGTCATCTCCATATTTACGTAGATGTGATGGTAGGTTTGTTTTAGGAATTGCAACCGGCTTTATGCCGAGATAATCAAGATTTTCTAACGTCGAATAGTCGAGCACAACAACCCTTTGTGGATATTTGGACACATCTATAGTTCCAAAACTATGTGTTAATGTTACTGTTTCACCATTAGGAGAACCTCCTTTATCTTGATTCATATTGCATCCTGCTAATAGCAAAGAAATGCTTACTGATAAAATTATAATTAGTTTATTCATCTGAATAATTTAGTTTAGTTATTTAAATCATATTGAATTTGACTTGACTCATTTTTATAAACACTAGTGTATAATCAGAATTACTTTGTATTATGCTCTTGTAGTAAATCTAATATATTAGTTGAATGACAATCACTTGATTCTAATTAAAATAGTTGCAAATTCGCTTTTTATCGATCTCACAAATTGTGATTTTGAGTCCAAATACGTCTTTAAGCACTTTCTCATTTATGATATTCGAAGTCTCATCATGATATTTTATTTTACCATCTTTAAGTGCTACAATATAATCTGAGTAATGAGAAGCAAAGTTGATATCATGCAAAACAATTATAATTGTCTTTCCCCACTCATCGGCAAGTCGGCGCAACGTTTTCATTGTCTGAACCGAGTGCTTCATATCCAGGTTATTTAAAGGCTCGTCAAGCAAAACATACTCAGTGTCTTGTGCCACAACCATAGCCATATATGCTCTTTGCTTCTGACCACCGCTTAACTCATCAATATATGAATTCTCGATATCCTTTAAATCCATAAACTGAATGGCTCTGTCAACCATCTTATAATCGGCATCTGTAAGCTTATCTTGAGAATATGGGAAACGTCCAAATGAAACCAATTCCTTTACAGTAAGCTTTAACCTTATGTGATTAGACTGTTTGAGAATGGAAATTCTTTGAGCCAGCATTTTATTCTTATACTCCGTCACATTCTTTTCATCAACCATTACAATTCCACCATCTTGTGATAACAATCGGCTGATAATAGATAATAGAGTGCTCTTTCCGGCACCATTACTCCCGATAAGAGAAGTGACTTTTCCTTTGTGAAACTGCATGCCCACATTATCGAGCACTAAGTTGTCTCCGTACTGTTTTGTTATATCTTTAACTTCAATCATAGCTTCCTAACCTTAAGTAGTAAATAGATAAAATATAAACCTCCTACCATATTAATAATTGCACTAAGTGGTGTAGAGAGATTTAGGATTCGCTCCATAATGAATTGCCCTGCAAGCAATGCTACTGCAGAAACAATGCAACATGCAGCTATAATTATGCTGTGCTTATGAGTCTTAAACAACTCATAGGTGAGATTTGTTACCAATAGCCCTAGAAAGGTGATTGGCCCAACCAAAGCAGTTGATATAGATACAAGGATAGCAATCATCACTAAGAACAGCTTCACCAAGCCATTGTAGTTCAATCCCAGATTAATTGCCTGCTCTCTTCCCAGTGCCATTACATCCAGGTATTTTGTCATCCTAAACCCAAAAAAGAGTATTACAACAAGTATAATAGATGAAGGCCATAGCAAATCAGTATTTATCTTATTGAAGGATGCAAACATCTTGCCTTGAACAATAAAGAAATCATTAGGATCAATTAATAACTGCATAAAAGAACTGAGACTCGAAAATAGTGTTCCTAAAATGATTCCAACTAAAAGAAGCAGATATATATTATCCTTCCCCTTCTTGTATATCATAAAGTAAAGGAGTAATCCAAATCCGATCATCCCTATTACAGAGACAAGGAAATTGTCTATACTACTTAATACTTTATAGGTTTCATCTCCATACATATATACAATAAGAGTCTGTATAAGAAGGTATAGAGATTCAAATCCCATTATTGAGGGAGTTAATATTCTGTTGTTTGTTAATGTTTGAAATGCAACCGATGAATATGCAACACTAGCAGCAACTATTAATATTGCAATTACTTTTACGGAACGTAACTTTAGTGCAAACTCCCAATTATTACCTAGTCGATAAAACAAAAAGATCGCAGCCATACTCAGTAAGAGTAAAACTGATATCAATAGATTCCTTCTTATACTTATCGATTTTTCCATAGTAATAATAATAGAAAAATAACTGCACCTATAATACTTACTGTCACACCAATAGGAATTTCGTACGGATAAATAACTAGTCGTCCAACAATATCACAAATCAATAGAAATATAGCCCCTGAAAGTGCTACAAGAGGTAATGTCTTTTTTAGATTATCTCCAAAAATCATGCTTACTACGTTGGGGATAATAAGTCCAAGAAACGGGATAGCCCCCGCAGTTATTACAACAGAGCTAACGGTTAATGAAACGCAGAAAAGACCAATATTAACAATAGCATTATAATTGAGACCCAGGTTTTTGGAGAAATCTTCGCCCATGCCTATTACAGTAAACTTATTTGCATATAAGTATGTAATAAATATTGCTGGGAGGGTAAGATATATCAGCTCATAGCGCCCTTGAAGGATACTTGAAAAATCACCCATCATCCATGCGTTTGTATCTTGAACGATATTTAGCTGAACAGCAAAGAAAGTAGAAACCGAACCTATAATTCCACCAAACATAAGTCCCACAAGTGGCACAAAGATTACATTTCGATGTTTTATTTTCCTTACTATGGTTAGAAATAATATACTAGCAAGAAATGTAAAAACAAATGCTGATATCATCTTAACCGTAGTTCCGGCCATGGGAGTGAAGATGATAAAAATAAGTAGTCCCATTTTAGCTGCTTCAAGGGTCCCTGCAGTGGTTGGCGACACAAACTTGTTTTGCGTCATCTGTTGCATTATTACACCAGAAACACTCATTCCAACTCCAGCTAAGACCAAAGCAGCAGTACGTGGAATTCGGCTGATTGAAATCAACTCTATTTTTTCAATATCCCAGTTTACGATGTCTGCAAACGTAATATCTGCAACACCTACAAACAGAGATACAAAAGCTAGAACAAGTAATATTATAGTTAGAACAAGAGCTCTCAATTTTTCTACTTTTATAATTCAGAAAACTTGTTAAAAACACAAAGGCCGGCAAATTGTTTTACCGGTCTCGATGTTTGTTTCTTAACAGTTTTATTTCAAGTAGCAAAGATAAGTATTAACAACATGCAATTCTATACCCTAAACTTGTTACTAACACGTGTTTTACTTGTAAAAAAGTAACTATAAATGGGTATTTATTTATATGTTACCCATTTCATCATCTCTTTGAAGCTTGGTTTTTTACCGTACATTAAAATCCCTACTCTGTATATTTTAGCTGCAAAAATTGAAATCACTATAAATGTACCATACAACAGAACAAGTGAAAGTAGGATTTCCCAAAATGGAATTCCAAATGGAATTCTAACCATCATAACAATTGGAGAGGTAAAAGGAATTAGTGATGTCCAGAATGCAAGCGGCCCATCGGGGTTGCTAACACTATAGAATCCTGCAAAGAAGGCAAAAAAGATTACAAGCGTAACAGGAGTCATAAATTGGGTCGTATCCTCTTCGCTGTCGACTGCCGAAGCAAACATTGCAAAAATTGAGGCATACAAAACATAGCCTCCAATAAAAAAGAGTACAAAGTATAAAATCACCTCTAACCAGTTTATACTCATAACGGATGACATTATTCCTTCGATGTTAAAATCACCCATTCCCGATGACATTGCTACAGCTTGATCAGGAGAAGAAAAAAACAAAGATACGCCCCCCATCAAAACCGTTGTCATTACTATCCACACCGCCAACTGTGTTAGCCCCACTAAGCCAATTCCAATTATTTTACCTACTAGCAGGTTTACTGGCTTTACTGAAGAGACCATAACTTCTACAACACGACTTTTCTTCTCTTCAAGAACGGCCTGCATAACCATATTACCATACATCAGAATAAACATATATATAAGAATGGTAAACAGCATTCCAATTAAAGAAGCAATTTCAGTTGAAGACTCCTTAACGCTACCATCGTCACTCATCCTTAATGTCCTGAGTGATACAGTGGAGCCATCTTCAATAATGTTTCTCACTTTGCTAATGGCTTCGTTATCTACCGTGCCAGATACTGTAAGCTCATCAAGCCTTTGTTCAGTTATCTTGTCATTTAATGTTCTTTGAATCAGATTCTGTAGATCAAGAGGAGTCTGCTTTTCTGAAGTTATTGCAACTGCATTCGTATTTTTACTTAAATCGTCTGTAATTTGAAGAATTGCAAACAAATCTTTTCCTACTCTCGATTCCGAATCTTGTTTATTAGCTTCGCCTATAATCTGAAATTGATACAGATCTGTCGATTCAAATAGAGGTGCATATATCCCTGTATTATCAATTATAGCTACATTTTTTACACTTCCATCGTTTAGTGTCGACAGCCACAAAGGAACAACAGACAACGCAACCATTAAAAATGGCATCAGAATTGTGAGTATTATAAATGATTTTTTCCTTACCCTTGTAAGATATTCTCTCTGTATAACTAAATTTAAACTATTCATCTTACTTATTTTGTTACAGTTTTAATAAAGACATCATTCATTGTAGGAAGCTCCTCATCGTAACTCACCACTTCATATCTATCAAAAATTAGTTGCGCCAGCTCATTATTACTAATTCCCTCAAGCTTCTTAATTCTTAGGTCAATATATTCGTGATATAACTCTTTAGAAAGCAATTCAAACGAAGGGTGATTCAAATCAAAATCACTCCCAATAATCCTAAATCTGAATATATTTGGTCTATTATCTTTTCTGATGTTATAAACGTTTCCTTTCAATACAACCTCAGACTTATGTATCAAAGCAATATTATCACATAATTCTTCCACAGAACCCATGTTGTGGGTAGAAAGAATTATTGTTTTTCCTTCTTCTTTCAATCGCAGCATCTCATTTTTTACGATTTCAGTATTCACAGGATCAAAACCACTAAAGGGTTCATCAAATATAAGTAAATCAGGATTATGAATTACCGTAGAGATAAACTGCACCTTTTGTTGCATACCTTTAGACAGCTCCTCTACTTTTCGGTTATACCAATCCATTATATTAAATCGTTTAAACCAAACCATTAATTGATGATGTGCTTCCTTTTTTGACATACCACGCAACTGTGCCATATACATTGCTTGCTCACCTACCTTCATTTTACGGTACAATCCTCTCTCCTCCGGCAAATACCCAATATTATATATATCTTCCTTTCTATAAGGCCTCCCATCAATAATAACCCCACCACTGTCAGGGGCAGTTATCCTGGTAATAATTCTAATAAGTGTGGTCTTACCTGCACCATTTGGGCCAAGTAGTCCAAAAACCGTACCACGTGGCACCTCTATACTTACTCGGTTTAATGCCAAATGGTTTGCATACTGTTTAACTACATTTTGTGTCTCTAAATACATAATTTAATATTTTAGTACTATTCTTTCGCCAAGTTCCTTTGCAAGTACTCTCTTAATATCCTGAAGTTGTTTCAATTGTGTTATTAATTCGGGATACCTATCATGTTCGCTATTTTTTATCTCTTCTTTAACCTCTTCAATCTTTTGCATCACATAAGCATTTTTTAGCTCTGTTGTTGCACGAGGCACGAAATTACTCAAATGATTTTGTTCAAGCAATCGCGAACTTTTATCGCCCACTTCTTCCCCTAAAATTTTAGAATGTATATTACTCAACTGATATCTATCACTAAGTAAATCAGAAGCAAGTCTACTAACTTTATTGCTGGGGTAATTAAGAAAGTAATTTCCTGAGTTGAAATCTTTATCTCCAATATGCTCAACTGCTTTATCAAACATTAACCGGTAAAGATTATTCGAAAACGTTATGTTATCTCGTTCAAGATCAAATTGAACAAACTCAGTAACGCCAGGGCCCTCCTCTAATAATACTTGCTCCTCTATAACAGTTTTTCCTTCTTTTCGTTTTCGTGTTTCAAATTTCTGATAAATAGGGAAATTACCATACCTAACCACATATCTGATAATTTCACGTTCAAATTTATCAAAAGGTGTAATAACCGTATTAGTATTAATCGCTATATCAGATTTTAAGTCCTTATTTGCTTTAGGTAAGAC
>JAAZCL010000135.1 GCA_012513315.1 Bacteroidales bacterium
AATTGATGAATGAGCAACATGTAAGAAAGCAGGGGAGTATCGCGCTTTTTGAATATAGAGATAGCCTACAAATAAAAGAATGGCATATGTCTGTTCTCAGAACTCATTTAAATAGATTTATAGAGGAAAGCTTTAACCTAGAGAGTAAGACGTGGCAGAAGGAGATATACTACGATACAGGCGCTGAGATTGATTCGGTGAGCGGCAAACACCCAGTATTAAGTGAGATAGTTACAACAAATATAATTACACTTGAGAAATCGCTCAAAAATCATGAAGCTATTGTAAAAGTAGATTCATTAGAGAAAATAAATGCATCTTCATTAAATAGTAATATCAGTTTAAAAGTTGATAAGGTGATAGAAGAAAACAAAAGTGTTGAAACAGAACTACTTCATAAAATAAGCTTTAAATATATTTTAATTGTACTGGGTGCTATCTTATTTATAATATTTTTCTCTAGATAACTAATATATACATTCTTTGAAGTATCATTAACCCATAAGAGAATAGCATCTTCGGTACGTTGCATCAGAGATTGAATAATTCTAAATTAAGGGAAGTTAGAGGAAATTAGAGGGAAATTTCCCCTAATTGTAAATAATATTCTATATTTGTATTTAAAATAGATGAATATGATTGAAAAACCGCCAATTTTAGAAAAAGATAATTTCAAGGAAGTTGTTGAGATTCTTGTCAATCCCAACTTCAGTACTTTATTTAATAAGATAGATAGAGAATATCTTTATTGGGATAGGTTAAAGTATCATGTTCCTGCCGAGGTCAATCCAGCTGCATTCTGGCACGCTGTTAAAACCAAAAGAAATTTAACTGCAAAAACTATTACATTTGGCAACACCAAATTTAAGTTCTCCGTAACCGACAAGATGCAGGAGATGTTGCATACCTTAGACCTCAATCTTGGTGGAAGTCTCGGTACACAGGGAATTATTCCGGAAAAGGACAAGAAATTTTATCTGGTAAATTCCATTATGGAAGAAGCAATTGCTTCAAGTCAGATGGAAGGGGCATCTACTTCCCGAAAAGTTGCAAAGGATATGTTAAGAAAACAGCTCAAGCCACAAAACAAGGGGCAACAGATGATTTCAAACAACTATGTAACTATCAGGTATTTGGTTGAAAATAAGGACAAGACCTTTTCGGTTGAGCAACTAAAAGAGATACAACGCTTAATAACACACAACACCCTTTCTAATAGCGAATATGAAGGTAGTTTACGCACATCCGATGATGTGATGGTTGTCAACAGTATCACCGGTGATGTGGCTCATACACCTCCTGCTTATAAGGAGATTAATAAATGGCTAAACGATCTATGTGCTTTTGCAAATAATGATAATGATGAATTTTTCATACATCCAATAATAAAAGGTATGATAATTCATTTTATGTTATCGTATATACATCCGTTTGTAGATGGAAACGGCCGTACAGCACGTTCTCTGGTGTATTGGTATATGATAAAAAAAGGATATTGGTTAACTGAATATCTATCAATTTCCAGAATAATTTACCGAAGTAAGAAAAAATATGAAACAGCATTTCTTTATACCGAAAATGACGAGAACGACCTCTCATATTTTATACAGTATAATTTAGAGACAATGCAGAAAGCTTTTGATGAGCTGAAAATATATTTACAGAGAAAAATCAGTGAACAAAACGATTTACTCTATTTCAAAGAAATCTCAGAAATAAATGAACGTCAGGCGCAGATCCTAAAAACACTTACAGAGAAACCAAAAACTATTTTTACTGCCAAAGAGCTCACAACCATATTCAACGTTTCAAGTAAAACTACCCGAAAAGATCTACAGCAACTAGTTTCGTTAGGTCTTATGCAAGCGATAAATATAAATCAAAGACAAATTGGTTATATAAGAACAGATAATTTCGACATAAAATTAAGGGAAGTTAGGGGAAATTAGAGGGAAATTTCCCCTAATTGTATGATTCTGACCTACCTGTTTCGGTTACTTTTGGATGTTTAATGTTTTATTAAAATTTGTTTGACTCGTAAACATACTTTTAAAAGCTGTAATTTTCCAATTAAAGTATTTCAAGTTTTTTCTTTTAAAATATCCGAGTGTAATTGACTATGAAGAGAGCTTACTGCTAAGCAGGTTGCTGAACGTGCAGGTATTTCTCGTTCTACTCTGTGGCGGATTGAGTTTTCTGATTTGTGGCTAGACTCAAAGCAAAGAAGTATCCTGGATCCGGATTTGGGTTTTATACTGGTCCTCAGTATATAAGAGACTCTTATCCCGAAAGATGGGGTAGGGTTTTAATAATCTTCCAACGATAAAGATTGAAACAGGAACTACTCAACCTTTTTAAAGGTGATTTTTATTTCATTATATTTAAATTTTCAGTTAACTTTAAGTTTTTAACACAATTAGACTTGTTAACTAAAAAAGATATAATAAAATCATATTTAATGATGAAGACGTTTTTTAAATTATTTTTATCGACAATTTTATACACTATATTGTTTATGGCTGCAAATGCTTTATTGCCATTTTCACAAGAATTTAAAGAATTAACTTCTTCAGGTGATCCAATGGCATTATTCTTCTCCTGGGTTAGTAGTGCATGGACCTGTTTCTCAATATATTTTGTAATAAAACATACATATTATTCTGGATATAAATTGTACATAAATCTATTGTTTGTATTATTTTTTGTACAATTTTTTATGACTCAAATTGAAACCTTGTTTTTTGGTAGTGCGTTTACTGTTATTACTAAATTGGATACTATTCTAATAATGTTTGCTGGCTTATTCCCATTAACAGGAACAATAGCATTGATGGTAAAATTTTTCCAAAATAAAAACGCTATATATGAAAAACGTAAAATAGATTTTAAGGAAGTTATTCTTAAATTAGGCATTATCGGTATAATTTATTTAAGTATTTATATGTCATTTGGATATTTTGTAGCATGGCAATTTGAGGAACTACGTTTATTCTATTCAGGCACAACTGATAAATTAAGTTTTTGGGGTCAAATGGTTAATAATGCAAAATCGAACCCAGTAATAATTCCGTTTCAAATAATACGGGGTATATTATTTGGATTGGCAATTATACCAATAAAAAATATGGTCAACGTGAATAAAGGTGGTTTTGTAGTAAGTGTGTGCTTAATATATTTATGTACTGCTATTGTACTTATAATTCCTAATGTGTTATTTCCTAATACAGTTAGAATTGCGCACTTAATTGAAATGAGCAGTTCAATGTTAATATTCGGAATAATTGTTGGGTGTATATTATGGACAAATGATAAAAGCAAAAAAAACAGAGCTTAACAGTACTGTATGCGTTCCGAGCCCTTTGTGCGATTTTACTCCACCCACAGTTTGGGCAGAGGTTAATGCTTCGCATTGTACCCTATAGTTATTCGAAAATTTAGAATAACTTAAGTTTTATATAATAAGTGATTACACCTTTAATTCACCCAACTTTGCAATTTCATTAATTTCATATGGAGTTGCCTGATATACAAAGTAGTTGAGCCAATTTATAAACAATAGGTTTGCATGAGAGCGCCACTTCACTAATGGTGGCTGGGTGGCATCGTTATTCTTATAATAGTTTACCGGAGGATTTACAGA
>JAAZCL010000136.1 GCA_012513315.1 Bacteroidales bacterium
ACAATGCCATTTTTTGGATTACCCAGTCCATAATACGTAAGACCAAAATCCCGAGCATTCTTTGCTAATGTCTCCACCTGGAAACGAGAAATCACATCACGTATAGGATTCTCCTGCCCCATTGTTGGAATATTATGATCGGCAGTCAGAGTTGTTTGCTCAGGCCTAAAAACTTTAAGTTTTCTTTCACGTAAACCTGAAAATGCCTGAGGACTTGTCACTTCATGACACAAATGCCGATCTATGTATAGCTGTGTAGGGCCATCTGTTACCTCTGTTACAACATGTGCGTCCCACACTTTATCAAATAGAGTCTTCATATATAATTTAATTGCTGATTTATTTTATTATTTTTATATCACTTTTCTTCTTTATTCCATGATTTTATTAATCAACGAACTTATTAACAGCATCCATAAAAGCTTCTACAGATGCTGCAACAATATCTGTGTTAGCTGCGAATCCATAATAGACTACATCCTTATGTTCAACCTGCATATGCACTTTACCTACATCATCGCTACCACGATCAATAGCCTGTATAAGAAATTCGTGTATCTTCATCTCCCTGCGAATAATATTCTTAACTGCACGGATAGCCGCATCAACTGGACCATTACCAGTGGCCGTGGCTTCAAAATGTTCTCCTGCGATATTTAAACCAATACTTGCAACATCACGTACTCCTATTCCACAAACGACCTGCAGATACTCTACTTTGATACGATTCAGTCTAGCCTCTTTTCCAACAAGCATGAGGATATCATCGTCATTAACGCTCTTTTTCTTGTCAGCAAGAGTTAAAAAATTTTCATAAACCTTATCAAGTTCCTCCGATCCAAGTTTCACACCAAGCAGAGATAGACGATTTTTTAACGCTGCGCGTCCACTGCGAGCTGTCAGAACAATCGCATTATCATCTATTCCAACATCTTTGGGATTAATAATTTCATATGTCTCCACATTCTTAAGAACACCGTCTTGGTGTATTCCCGAAGAATGCGCAAAAGCATTACGTCCAACTATCGCCTTATTTGGCTGTACGGGCATATTCATCAAGCTCGATACAAGACGACTTGTGGAATATATATGTTGAGTATTGATATTTGTATCAAAGCCTCTGTCTTTATGACTCCTAAGTGCCATAACCACCTCTTCAATAGATGTGTTACCTGCGCGTTCCCCTATACCATTTATTGTAACTTCAACCTGACGAGCTCCATTTATGACGCCTGAAAGTGTATTTGCTGTCGCCATCCCCAGATCTTGATGACAATGTGTTGCAAGTATAGCATTTTTCATATCTACATTATCAACCAAATATTTAATTTTTGCACCGTACTCATCCGGAAAGCAGTAGCCTGTAGTATCCGGAATATTTACAACAGTTGCTCCTGCATTTACTACTGCCTGAACTACTTTTGCAAGATATTCATTTTCGGTACGGCCTGCATCTTCTGCGTAAAACTCTACATCATCAACATAATTAAGTGCATATTTTACTGCTTTCACAGCTCTTTTAAGTATTTCTTCACGATTGGAATTAAATTTATGTTTGATATGAAAGTCAGATGT
>JAAZCL010000137.1 GCA_012513315.1 Bacteroidales bacterium
CTTCATAATTATCGAAGAGATCAAAACTAGCACAACAAGGAGAAAGTAACACTACATCACCCTTCTCAGCTATTTTATAAGCAGTACTAACAGCCTCAGACATAGAACTTGAGTCTCTTATAACATCTACCTTACCTTCGAAGAAAGAGTGTAGCTTGCTATTATCTTTACCTAAAAATATCAAAGCTTTAACTTTTGAAGTTACAAGCTCTTCAATTTCTTTATAATTATTACCTTTATCAACTCCCCCTATTATTAAAACAGTCATACTTCTCATCGATTGTAATGCATACCAACAAGAGTTTACATTAGTTGCTTTAGAGTCGTTAATATACTGTACCCCCCTTACTGTGGCAACCTTCTCTAATCTGTGAGGTACACCTTCAAAATCTGTAAGTGATGCTCTCAATTGATCATCGGTTATATCCATCAGCTTGGCTACAATTCCCGAAGCCAATGAATTATAGACATTATGCATTCCTTCTAATGCAAGTAACTCTAGTTCCATATTAAATGTATTTCCTTTAGAATTAATAAATATTCTACCGTTCTCAATATATCCTGCAGAAAGTCCTTTGTTAACCTCCCCAAATGGATATCTAGTCACCTCTGGTTTAAGCTTCTCAATCTCTCTTGTTACAACTGGATCATCTTCCCAATAAATAAATGCATCATCTATTTTCTGGTTGCGAATAATTCTCATTTTTGCATCTATATAATCCTGCAGGTTGTAATTATATCTATCGAGATGATCGGGTGTAATATTTAATAAAATAGCAAAATCAGCTTTAAATTCATAAAGCCCCTCTAATTGAAAACTACTTAGCTCAAGTACATAATAATCATACTTTTCTTCGGCCACTTGTTTAGCAAAACTTACACCTATATTTCCTGCAAGAGCTACATTAAGTCCAGCCGATTTTAAAATATGATAAATTAAACTAACGGTTGTTGTTTTCCCATTACTACCGGTAACACAAATAAGTTTAGCATTAGTATACCTTGCTGCATACTCTATTTCAGAAATAATATGAACTCCCTTTTCTATAAGTTTGATTATAATAGGAGAATTGTCGGGGATACCAGGACTTTTTACTACTTCATCGGCTTGAAGAACCTTATCTTCGGTATGTCCATCTTCTTCAAAATCGATACCATAACCCAATAGTGCTTCGCGATGCTTATCTTTTAATTTTCCACTATCAGACAAGAATACCCTGAATCCTTTTTTTTGAGCTAGAAGAGCAGATCCAACTCCGCTTTCTCCTCCTCCGAGTACTACTATCAATTTATCATTCATAATATTACCTATCTCATTTTTAAAGTAGCTACTGCTAAAACAGCTAACAAAATCCCTATCAACCAGAACCTTGTTACAAGCTTAGGCTCTGTAATTGGCGTATATGGTTTTTGAATAAGTGCATCTATACTCCCATCTCCAGGCTTCTGATAATGATGATGAAGAGGAGTCATCTTAAAAATCCTTCTTCCGACACCATATTTCTTCTTAGTATATTTAAAATATGTCACCTGTGCTATAACAGAAAGAGCTTCAACAAAGAAAACTCCACATAATATTGGGAGTAATAATTCTTTATGTATTAATACAGCAAAAACACCAATAATTCCTCCAAGAGTAAGGCTACCCGTATCACCCATAAAAACCTGTGCAGGATATGCATTATACCACAAGAAACCTATACAAGCACCAACAAAAGCAGATGAAAATACCATTAGTTCATCACTTCCCGGGATATACATTATATTGAGATAAGAAGCAAAGTCAACACGTCCCGAGACATATGCAAGAATACCCAAAGCCACACCTATAATAGCAGATGTGCCCGAGGTCAGGCCATCGAGGCCATCTGTTAGATTTGCACTATTTGATACAGCGGTTACAATGAGTATAACTACCAATATAAAAACAATCCATACAGCTGTATCGGCATAATCACCCATCCAGCCTACAAGTCTTTTGTAATCGAAATTATTATTCTTTAAAAATGGTATGGTTGTTCCGGTTGTTTTTACGTCTTCTGTTTTGAATGTAACATCCTCAATTATATTGCCTACACGCACCTCACTATTTTCACGCACCACAATTTCTGGACTAAAAATAATAGTTAATCCTACAATCAACCCAAGGCCTAATTGTGCAATAATTTTAAATTTACCTTTTAATCCCTCTTTATCTTTTCTGAATACCTTAATATAGTCATCTGCAAAACCAAGTGCACCTAACCATACTGTGCTTACCATCATCAGAATTATGTATATATTCTCAAGCTTACCAAAAAGAAGTATTGAAGCTAAAATAGAAATGATTATAATTACACCTCCCATTGTTGGAGTACCTCGCTTACTGTATTGACCTTCCAAATCAAGATCACGGATAGTTTCACCAATCTGCTTCTGTTGCAGCTTATTAATTATCTTCTTGCCGGCAAATACACCCACAAGAAGAGAAAAAACTGCAGCCATAGCCGACCTGAACATTACATACTGAAACATTCCAGC
>JAAZCL010000138.1 GCA_012513315.1 Bacteroidales bacterium
AAACATCCTTATGTCCGTCTTCACTTATACCAATGATAATATGTAAAGCTTCTTTTGCAACTGTATCTCTTCGAACGTTAATCATGGTAGCATCACAGAATAAAGCAACGTAGCGCTTAGTAAATGTTCTTTCGTGATAGGCCTTCACATTGATTTCTACCGCTTTTGTAATGTTTGAAACTGTTTGTTTACTATATGTATGTCCATACATTTTTTCTATTAAATCTGCAATCTCAGATGTTGTGACCCCATGTGAGTATAGTTGAATAATAGTTGTTTCTAAATCATCAACTCTTCTATTATATGCGGGAACAGTTTGTTGTTTGAAATCACCATTACGATCTCTGGGTATTTCAACATTAACCTGGCCATACTTGGTATCGAGCTTCCTTGAATATTTACCATTTCTTGAATTACCTGAGTTATATCCAATAACATCATATTTCTCATAATCCAAAAAAACCGTAAGTTCAGGTTCTAGTAGTTGATTAATTGATGTTTCTACTTCTTCCTTAATAATTTCATCAATTGATATACCTTGGGATAGTGCTTTAATTAAATCTGTGTTAAAATTAGACATGTAGGAGCCTCCTTTAGCTTAAGTGTCGTAACTTTATTCTAAAAGAAACGCTCCTTTTTTACTACCCTTGTTTACACATAATATTTCATACTATGCACTTTTAGGATTCTCTGTGCATATTTTAATAGTTGAATATTATTTTATTATAAAATTATACTCTGTTGTCTGTACAGGTGTAATGATAAACTCTATATCTTTATACTCTATGACACCCACTAGTTGTTGGACTATGATCTTGTCATTAAGTAGATACTCAAAAGTGAGTTCATAGACATCATTTACATCTAACAAGTTCTTGTCAAACTTTGTGGTGATTGCTTTGCTGCCGATAATCTCTTCTCGTATCTCCCTTCGATTTACTTCTTTTCCGGTCTCTTTATCACGAGTTACCATCGCAATATCTTTAACGGTATTGTTTTCAGGAAAACCTATAAAGAAAGGTTCGAGATAGGAAACACGGTCGTAGTTCATTAATGTAAATAGTAAACCAATGGTTATCTCACTACCTTTAGTTTGTAAGTATGTATCAAAATAATTTGATTCAACAATCAATAGATGTTTATATAGGAAGCTCTCATTTAAGTAGTCACTATAGGTGGTCTTATCTGCGCTTTTTACGGCCAATTTGGCGGAGATTTCATGTGATATATTTAGTTCTATAGTTCCAACATAATATCCACTGTCGTTTTTTATTAGATCCATGCGCGTCTTACCAAACAACACGTAAACTTCAGCATCATTAGGCTCTACTTTTAATTGAACTTCAGCCTCAACTAACATCGTGTTTTTTTCAAAATTAATTTCTTTAGCTACGATATCTATTAAGTTCTCTTGTTCATCATAAATAGGGTAGTTTGGTCGATAGTTCTGATACACATTTATCTGATTAGATAAAAAGGCCAAGTCATTATTCAAATTTTCTACTCGATTGCCTATTATATTAATAGTAAATGACTGTATTATCGTAGCTAACCCCAATACTATGATACTAATCATTTGAATAGTCATTACATTCTTGCTCTTGGGTTTAGAGTCTTCTCTTGGTTTACTCTCTTCTTTCCCCAACAACTCATTTAATGAAATACTAAAAATTTTACTTAACTCAATTAAATTATTTGAATCAGGCAAACTTAGATCCGATTCCCATTTATAAACTGCCTGTCTAGAGACGCCCAGTTTCTCTCCCAATGCTTCTTGTGACAAGTTCATTTCTTTTCTATGAATACTAATGCGCTCACCAATTGTCATATTAACATCCTCCTGTTACTTTCAATATAAGGGTAATACCCCTTCACCACAATAATATATTGGCTTTCTTTATGTAAACTATAGGTTTACAATACCATATTTACTGTAATATTAGTCTATATTGAAGTAATTACTTAGAGATTCAAGAGTGTTTTTGTTGATGGAGTAATGAACCCAGTTCCCTTTCTTCTCTCCAGTTACTAGATCTGCATCCACTAACTGTTTCATATGATAAGACAGGGTGGGTTGTGTAATTTGAAATTCTTCTAATATATCACAAGCACAAAGGGTTTCTTTTGATACCATCTCCATGATTTTTAAACGTGTATCATAGGCTAGTGCTTTGAATATTTTAATATAGTCTATCTTCATTACCTCACTTCCTTCTCAAACAAAGCGTTTAGTAGGATATCCGCTGGATATCTATTCTTTCCAACTAATGGATATGTATGAATATGAATGGCAGGATTAAAGTTAAGCTCTAGGACACTATAGTCATCATTGCTTGCTGGTTTGGATATATCATCAATAATAATATCAATACCACTAACAGACACCCCAAAGGCTTTAGCGGCCTTTATCGCAATATCTTTATAGTCCTGATGCGTTTCATCAGTAACATCAACACTTTCACCACCAGTACTTATATTAGAGTTCTCACGCAGAGACACCACTTCACCCTTAGATGGGATATCATTTAACGTACGACCTTGAAGCTTCAAGAAACTCAATACAAGCTCATCTACCTCTATTACTTCAAGGGGTGTTGTATAGTTCTTACCACGATAGGGATGGGTGTTTTTTTCTGCTATCAACTCAAGTATAGAGTTAATACCATCCCCCACAACATTAGCCGCTCTTCGATGCAATACCCCCACTACCTTTTGATCAATAACCAGAAAGCGATACTCCCTACCTTTTATAAACTCTTCCACTAACACAGTAGAATCCTTCGAGAACGCAAACTCAAAAGCCTGCTTCAACTCATTAGCTTTAGTTCCATCTGGAAAAATTGAAATACCCTCGCCAAAATTAGTAGAATTAGGTTTAATCACAATACTCTTATCCTCATACAAAGACACATCAGGTATCTCAGTGTATACACCACCCTTAGGTACTCTAATACTATGATTACTTAGAATATGCTTACTTACTGCTTTGTTTTCCATAGCCAATACACTAGCATACCCATCTAAATTAGTCTTAGTAGCCTGCATGATTAATTGCTTTTGATGTGTAATAGGATCCTTTAAGGTAATGAAATTACTTGCTTCATCCAAAACATCAAATGCATACCCACGTTTAATAGCAGCTTGAATCAAAATCTTCGAAGAGAGATCTAAACTTGGATAACTCGAGAACACAAAAGGATAATCTAAGACTT
>JAAZCL010000139.1 GCA_012513315.1 Bacteroidales bacterium
GGTTGAACTTCCATATTCCCCCTTATTGGTGTATGGCCTGTATGTAAACCAGTTAATAGGCTTGCTCGAGAAGGCGCACTAACTGTAGTGCCTGAATAACTTCTTGTGAACCGTGTGCCATTTAAGGCAAGTTGGTCTATGTTAGGTGTTTGAAATTTTTCTTGTCCAAAGGAACTCAAATCGGCATACCCTAAATCATCTGTTACAATGAATACAACGTTGGGTTTTTGTTGTGAACTTAATGATGTTGCAGCGACGCCAAAAAGTAGGCTTGTCAGAACTTTTCTCATTGAAATAGTTATATAATATTGCAGTTAATTTTTATTGTATACAGCAGTAAATTAATATACAAAGATAATTTTTTATTTAATGTTCCTATATTTTAAACTTCAACTAACAGCAGTTAAAATGAATTTAAGATTGTGTGGATAAAATACTCAGTGAGTTAAAATTTTAATATATAAACTCGACTGATTTTACATGAGTGTTATCTTTGTAATGGATTCATTAATTACAATAGAAATTTACGCACATTGATTTTTATGAAATCCAACCAAAATCTTAACTATGTTTTTATTTTTTCGTAGTGATTACGGAGACTTAAAAGCATAGTTTTTTTTCTTCTATATAGTAGAGAGGTCTTCTTTTGAAAAATGAAATCACTTTGTAGTTAAACCATCTTATGTAAATAGACTAAACTTCAAGTATTTCTTTCTAATTTAATATTACATTTGTCTTACTGGATACTATAAATTAAAAAGCATGGGATTCGAAATAGAGAGAAAATTTCTGGTTAGTGGAGATTATAAGTCAAAGTCTTTTAAAGCTTACCCTATTAAACAGGGTTATCTTTCACTTTCGGGAGTGAGTGTTGTGCGTGTGCGTGTGAAAGGAGAAAAGGCTTATATCACCGTTAAGAGTTCGGCTGCTAAGGGTACAATAAAGCGAAATGAATGGGAGTATGAGATACCTATAAATGATGCAGAAGAGATGCTGAAGCTCTGCGAAGAGGGATTAATTGATAAAACGCGATATTTAGTTAAAGTAGGCAATCATGTATTTGAAGTGGATGAATTTTATGGAGAGAATGAAGGTTTATTAATTGCTGAAGTTGAGCTTGAAAGCGAAGATGAGCAGTTTGAAAAACCAGAATGGTTAGGAGAGGAAGTTACAGGTAATGTTAGATATTACAACTCGTTCCTCTCCATGCATCCTTATAAAAACTGGAATAGCTTAAATGATTAATCTCTGCGCTACTCAACTATTGTTACCCAACCATATTTATCAGGCTCGTCGCCATACTGTATAGCACGTAGCTGATTATAAAGTTTAAAGCTTATCGGTCCCGGTTCTCCATCTTTACTAATGACGTAAGACTTGTTTTCACTTATGTCATCGATTCTTAAAATGGGACTAATAACCGCTGCTGTTCCACATGCACCTGCTTCGTCAAATGTTTCGAGCTCTTCTTCGGGAATTGGTCGCCTTTCAACCTTTAATCCCATGTCTTCTGCTAGTTGTATCAAACTCTTGTTGGTGATTGATGGGAGTATGGAGGGAGATTTGGGAGTGATGTATGTATTATCTTTAATAGCAAAAAAGTTTGCAGGACCACACTCATCGATATACTTCTTTTCTTTTGCATCTAGGTATAGAACAGAGGAGTAACCCATTTCGTGAGCTTTTTCACCTGCAACAAGACTTGCTGCATAGTTGCCACCAACTTTGTAGGTGCCAGTGCCAAGTGGTGCAGCGCGATCGTATTCTCTAAGAATGACCATGGGTGTTGGCTTAAAGCCTTCTTTGAAATAAGGACCCACAGGGGTTACAAAAATAATAAATGTGTACTCCAATGAGGGTTTTACACCTACTTGAGCGCTTGTACCAATCATAAGAGGACGAATATATAATGATGCACCACTCTCGTAAGGCGGTACAAAATGTTCGTTTTTCTCAACGGCAAGAAGAACCATCTTTTCAAACATTTCAACAGGTAGTTCGGTCATTTTAATGCCGCGACAAGAGGATTGTAAGCGTAGCGCATTTTCACGCATTCTGAAAATACGAACTTTGCCATCTTTCCCTCTGAAAGCTTTTAAGCCTTCAAAAACCTCCTGACCATAATGTAGTGCTGTAGCTGCCATATGAAGATTGATATACTCCGAGGTCTCAGCTTGGGGTTCGCTCCATTTACCATCTCGATAATAACTTCTAATGTTGTAATCTGTTTTTATGTAGCCGAATGATAGTTTCGACCAATCTACTGTGCTCATATTAGAATTTTTTATAGTATTTGAATTAAATTAGTCCTTTACAAATGTAATAATATATTTCCTATAATCTCTTTTTTAACAATATAAATAAGTAATTTCGTGCTTCTGAAATGATTGATCATAATACTATAGAACGTATTCAAGATGCCGCACAGATTGAAGAAGTGGTATCTGATTTTGTTACACTTCGACGAAGAGGTGTGAATATGGTGGGGCTATGTCCGTTTCACGACGATAGAAGCCCCTCCTTTTATGTATCTCCTGCTAAGAATATCTGTAAGTGTTTTTCTTGTGGTGAAGGAGGCTCGCCTATTCACTTTGTGATGAAGCATGAGCAAATGTCGTATTACGAAGCATTGAAATATCTTGCTCGGAAATACAATATTGAGATTGTTGAGAAAGAACTGACTAATGAAGAAAAACAGCAACAGAGCGACAGGGAGAGTATGCTTATTCTTAATGAGTATGCTTGTAACTACTTTGTTAAAACGTTGCATTCTCACCCCGAAGGGAGATCTGTAGGACTTACTTATTTTAAGGAACGAGGAATACGAGAAGATATAATAAAAAAGTTTCAACTGGGCTACAGTTTAGAGGAGAGGGGTGCTTTTTCTGTTGAAGCGCAAAAAGCTGGGTATAATATTGATTTCTTACTGAAAACAGGACTGTCTTTTGGTGGTGAACAAAACCGACCATTGATGGATCGATTTAGAGGGAGGGTAATTTTTCCGGTACATTCAATCTCTGGTAAGGTAGTGGCCTTTGGGGGTAGGATACTTAAGAAGGTAGAGAATGTTGGTAAATATGTAAACTCTCCTGAGAGCGATATCTACTCAAAAAGTAAAGAACTGTATGGTATTTTCTTTGCTAAGAGTGCTATGGTTAAACAAGATAAGTGCTTTCTGGTAGAGGGCTACACAGATGTTCTTTCTATGCATCAGGCTGGCATTGAGAATGTTGTTGCTTCTTCGGGTACTGCTCTTACGCATGGTCAGATACGTATGATTCATAGATTTACAGAAAATATTACTGTTCTGTATGATGGGGATACAGCAGGTATTAACGCTGCTTTGAGGGGAATAGATTTGTTGCTGGAGGATGGGATGAACGTAAAAGTGGTGCTTCTTCCAGAAGGTGAAGACCCAGACTCATTTGCCAGGAAACAAAATGCTGAAAGTTTCCATAGATATATATCGGAAAATGAAACTGATTTTATTCGTTTTAAAACAGATTTACTTATCGAGGAGGTTGGAGACGACCCAATAAAGAGATCGGGTATGATTTCTAATATAGTAAATAGTATTGCCATTATACCCGATGCTATAACACGTTCTGTATATATACAGGAATGTTCGCAATCGTTAAAAATGCCTGAAAGAGTTCTTATTGCTGAGATTAATAAAATAAGAAAAAGAGACTGGGACAAGAGAAAAGAGCAAAAAAATAGAGTGTCTGTTGGCACCAGTGTCTCGCCTAAAGCACATAAGGA
>JAAZCL010000140.1 GCA_012513315.1 Bacteroidales bacterium
GCAACCAATATAACGTCTACATTGGCTGGAGGAATAATACCTGTACGTTCTTTATAGGTTATACCAAATCCGTGAGAGAAATACAAAGCTTTGCCAGGTGTAAGATGCTTCTTTACAGTGTCCCACAATTGTATCTGTGCAGCATCAGAAAGAAGATATTGTATTACAGTGCCACGCTTGCAAGCTTCTTCAATCTCAAAAAGTGTTTCACCCGGCACCCATCCGTCGGCTACAGCCTTGTCCCATGTCTTACTTTCTTTACGCTGCCCTACGATAACGTTAAAGCCGTTATCGCGAAGGTTTAATGATTGTCCGGGACCTTGCACTCCGTAACCAATAACTGCAATTGTCTCATCCTTCATTACTTCTTGAGCCTTGCTCAACGGAAACTCTTCGCGGGTTACAACATTTTCTTCTACACCGCCAAAATTCATTTTTGCCATATTTTTTTAAGTTTTTATCCTCTCACCAGCCCAATTAAAAGACCGAATGAAAAGGTTTAATTATTAATTTATATATTCTTATTTAATTCTTTTAGTATCTACTTTAAAGTGACGCCTGCACACTTTCTACCTCTAGATTAGCCAACATATCGCTAAGTCGCTCAACTTTTGATTTAGTAATAGCAATTCTGCCTGATCTTACAAATTGAAGCACACCAATTTTATCGGCCAGTTCTTCAAATAGTCCTTGAGTTTCGTTGTAATGACCAGCTTTTAGAAATACAATGCAATCGCTTGTAATCTCAAGTACACGTATGTTATACTTTCTGATTAAATACTCTACTGTGCCATGCTCCATAACCTTCTCAGTGGAAAGCTTATAAAGTGCAAGCTCCTGAAAAACAAGATCTTCGTCGGTATTGTAATATGCCTTAAGTATATCAACCCTCTTATCTATCTGCCTGGTAAGCTTTTTCATCACCTCCTCGTCGTTTGATAGAGTAGTAATGGTGAATTTGTGAATGCCTGCAATAGCTGATGGTGATACAGAAAGTGTTTCTATATTTAACTGTCGGCGAGTGAATATAGTACTGATTTGATTAAGTACGCCCACCGTATTCTCTGAGAATATTGTGATTGTATATAATGTTTTATTGTCATTCATATCTAATGATGTATTAATTGAAAATCTTAAACTTTTGAACTATATTACAACGTGTGACCATTGCCAAGAAGTATATTGGTAACACATCCGCCAGCAGGTACCATAGGATAAACCATTCCTTTAGTCTCTACAACCACCTCAAGCAGAAAAGCTCCTTTATGATTTAGCATCTCGCTAATAGCATCATCAAGATCTTCGCGCTGTGTAACCTTACGTCCCCTAATATTATAAGCATCTGCTACCTTTACGAAATCGGGGTTCTTTAGATGCGTTTCTGAGTATCGCTCGTGAAAGAAAAGTTCTTGCCACTGACGCACCATACCCAAATAATTGTTATTAAGAAGTATTATCTTAACATCAAGATCGTACTCCATAATTGTGCCATACTCTTGCATCGTCATTTGCAGACCTCCATCACCTACAAAGATACAAACAGTTCTATCTGGTGCACCATACTTTGCACCAATACCGGCGGGGAGACCGAAGCCCATAGTTCCCAAGCCACCAGAGGTGACCATGCTGCGCGACTGTGTATATTTGAAATAGCGGGTGCTCATCATTTGATGCTGACCAACATCGGTAACACATATAGCTTTATTATTGGTTGCTTCGGTTACTTTGTTAACTACTTCTCCCATCTTTATCTCACCCACTTGAGGATATAGCTCACTATCGATAACACATTCACTTTCTTTTTCAACATAAGGATTAAATTTCTCAATCCATTCACTGCGAGTCATATTTTTGAGTTGCTCAGTAACTAATGGAAGAGTCTCCTTAGCATCACCAACAACCCTAACGGTAGTTTTTACGTTCTTATCAATCTCGGCAGGATCGATATCAAAATGAATAACCTTTGCCTGCTTAGCATACGTTTTTAAGTCGCCCGTGACCCTATCATCAAAACGCATGCCTATTGCTATTAGCACATCGCACTCGTTTGTCATCATATTGGGTGCAACATTGCCATGCATACCCAACATGCCGAAGTTGAGCGGATGACTGCTTGGTATGGCAGACAGACCTAAAATTGTGGATCCGAATGGAATGTTTGATTTTTCGAGAAACTGCTTAACCTCGTCCTCGGCATTACCAAGGATTACACCCTGCCCTACTAATGCAAGTGGCTTTTTGGCATTATTTATAACTTCTGCTGCTTCTGCAATTTTATCATGCTCAACTTTGGGCTTTGGCTGATAGCTGCGTAGGAAATCGGTTTTCTTGTATGAATACTCGCAACTATTGATCTGAGCATCTTTGGCAATATCGAGCAGTACTGGGCCGGGGCGACCGCTTGAAGCTATGTAAAAGGCTCTTGATACAGCCCATGCTATATCTTCAACTCGCCTTATTTGATATGCCCATTTAGTGATTGGTAAAGTTACACCTATTACATCGGCTTCCTGAAATGCATCTGATCCAAGTAGCCCAGATGCAACCTGACCAGAGATTACCACCATAGGTGTACTATCCATCATTGCATCGGTAATTCCTGTAACGGTATTTGTTGCACCCGGACCAGAAGTAACTAACGCCACCCCCACCTTATCTGAAACTCTTGAATAACCCTGAGCAGCGTGTACGGCACCCTGCTCATGACGAACCAAGATGTGCTTAATCTTATCTTTATGGTCATACAGTGCATCGAATACCGGCATAATTGCACCTCCGGGATAACCAAACATGGTTTCAACACCTTCGGCAATTAAAGCACGAATTAGTATTTCGCTACCTTGCATAATCTCTTTTTTACCTTCTGTTTCATTAACAGAAGAATCAAATGTTGCTTGAGTTTGAATATCTTTGTTCATAATTAAACTCTTTAGTTGTGAATTTTAAATTATCCTTACAGCTCCCATATCGGCCGAACTCACAAAGTGAGAATAGACCTGTAATGCCTGAGTAATTTTTCTATCGCGAAGAGGTTTAAATGCATTCTCGCCTTTAGCCTCCTCCTCAGTTCTTCTATTACTAAGTTCCTCATCGCTGATTTTTAAATTGATTGTGCGATTGGGAATATCAATTTCTATTATATCACCATCTTTAACGAGGGCAATATTACCACCTGCAGCAGCTTCTGGAGAAATGTGACCGATAGATAATCCGGATGTACCACCAGAGAATCTGCCATCTGTAATTAGTGCGCACTTCTCGCCAAGATGCTTTGCCTTGATATATGAAGTGGGGTAAAGCATCTCTTGCATACCGGGCCCACCTTTTGGTCCTTCGTACTGAATAACCACCACATCACCTGCAACCACCTCATTCTTAAGTATTGCCATGCAAGCATCATCTTGTGAGTGATACACTTTGGCATTGCCGGCGAACTTCCATACACTTTCATCTACACCAGCAGTTTTTACTACGCAGCCATTTTGTGCAATGTTGCCTTTAAGGATTGCTAAGCCACCATCTTTTGTATAAGCATGCTTAACGCTTCTGATGCAACCATTTTGCCTATCGCTGTCTAGCTCTTTATAACGTGCATTTTGTGACCCCATAACCAGATTGCGTTTGTTACCTGGAGCCGAGGAATAAATATCTAGTGCTTCATCATCTGGCACCTCTTTTGTAATATCATATTTGTCGATTGCCTCGGCAAGTGTAAGTCCGTCTGCCCTGTAAACCGAAGTATCGAGCAAGCCTGCATCGGCAAGTTCTTTTAATATACCCATTATTCCGCCGGCACGATTAACATCCTGAATATGATAATCTTTTGAATTAGGTGCAACTTTACAAACGCAAGGAACGCGACGAGAAAGTGCATCTATATCATCGAGATTAAAATCTACTTCTCCCTCATGAGCAATTGCCAAAGTATGAAGTATGGTATTTGTTGAACCTCCCATAGCAATATCGAGAGTCATGGCATTTATAAATGCTTCACGAGTAGCAATGTTACGAGGAAGAACGCTCTCATCACCTTCGAAGTAATATCTCTCGGCATTTTTGACGATCTGCTTGGCAGCTTTCACAAATAACTCTTTTCTATTTAGGTGAGTGGCCAGAATTGTGCCATTACCAGGAAGAGCAAGACCAATTGCTTCATTTAAGCAGTTCATTGAATTGGCCGTGAACATACCCGAGCATGAGCCGCATGTGGGGCAAGCAGAAACCTCTAGTTGAGCTACACGCTCATCGGAAACAGACTCATCGGCAGACTCAATCATAGCATCTATAAGATCAACCTGCTCGTCTCCAATCTTACCCGCTTCCATTGGTCCCCCCGAGACAAAGATTGCCGGAATATTTAATCGCATTGCTGCAATTTGCATTCCCGGAGTTATCTTATCGCAGTTGCTAATGCAAATTAGGGCATCAGCTTTATGAGCATTTACCATGTACTCTATAGAATCTGCAATTAGATCGCGCGAGGGCAATGAGTATAACATGCCATCGTGACCCATAGCGATACCATCATCAACAGCTATTGTATTGAATTCGGCAGCAAAACAACCTAGCTTCTCAATCTCTTTTTTTACCATCTGACCAATATCGTGTAGGTGAACATGTCCTGGTACAAACTGAGTAAATGAGTTGGCTATAGCAATGATGGGCTTACCCATTTGCTCTTTGGTCATACCATTTGCATGCCACAGTGCTCTGGCACCTGCCATTCGCCTTCCCTGAGTGCTGGTTGCACTTCGCAAATTGCTTATTTTATTATTATTTTTATTCATTTCTACTTTAACTTACTACCTTTTATAATAAAAACATCTCCTATATTATTGCTGTATATTAAAATAATATTTTTGATGTGATATTATATGTTTCTAATATAATCGGTAATCCAATCACCTACTTCGCTCATCTTGTATACTTTGCCTCCGTCGGCAATATCTTCTGTAACTACACCTTCTTCCAGACTGGCATTAACCGCTTCTCGTATAAGGGCGCCCTCATCTGTAAGATTGAATGCATACTCGAACATAAGAGCTACAGAGAGAATCATTGCAACCGGATTGGCTAGATCTTTACCCGCTGCTTGTGGATATGAACCGTGAATGGGCTCGAAAAGAGATGTATGAACCCCCATTGAAGCGGAGGGAAGCAAGCCCATTGAGCCTGTAATAACTGAAGCTTCATCTGTTAGAATATCGCCAAACAGGTTTTCTGTAACCATTACATCAAAACTCTTTGGCCATTGAATTATACGCATAGCGGCATTGTCTACGAAAAGATAATCGGTTTCGATATCAGGATACGTTGGTGCAATTTCTTGAGCTATTTGTCTCCAAAGTCGAGAGGTTGCAATAACGTTAGCTTTATCAACCACCGTAACTTTCTTCCGACGCTGCCCTGCAAATTTATATGCAAGATGCAAGACACGTTCAATCTCTTCACGAGTATACACTGAGGTATCGTATGCTGTGTTGCCATCTTCGCTGCGACCTTGAGGACTACCAAAATAAATGCCTCCGGTGAGCTCTCTGATACATACAAAATCGGCGCCATCAACCAAATCGGCACGTAATGGTGATTTATGAAGAAGTGAAGGAAATGTCATTACAGGACGGATATTTCCGTAGAGACCCAATAGTTTACGCATACGAAGTAAACCCTGCTCGGGGCGAACCTTAGCGTTAGGATCGTTATCATATTTAGGATCGCCAATTGCACCAAAGAGTATTGCATCACTCTGCATACATAGCTCGTGAGTTTGTGCAGGATAGGGATCGCCAGTGGCATCAATTGCATTAGCACCAACAATAGCTTCTTTGTAATTGAACTCGTGTCCAAATTTACTGCATATTGCCTCTGTAACTTTTAATGCCTGTTTCATGATCTCAGGACCAATACCGTCTCCGGGTAATACCGCTATATTCAATTTCATTAGTTTTGTATATTATATGTTTTTGTCTAAAATCTGTTTTTGTTTATTTCAGACTCATTTGTTTTTAATTTCAAACTTATTTATTCTTTTATTTTCTGTATTTTGAATAATAAAATATGTGTGATGCTGATTTATACCTATTAAACTATTATGGAAGTGGTAAATAATTCATATTTGGTATATTTCCACTCTCGAGCATATTAAGCATCTTCATTGTAGCACTAATAGCAGCAACTGTTTGGTCGATATTTAGCGCTCTGGTTTTAAATATCTTCTCTTCAAACCTCCATGTAATAATTGTTTGTACGTATGCATTTGTTTTGCCACCGGGAGGTATTACAACTTCATAATCTATAAGCTCGGGCACCGGCTTAGACAATTGCCTATATATCTTAAACATCGCTTTTGAAAATGCATGATACTGACCATCACCGGCAGCTGATTCTTGATAAACCTTGCCTTTGATTGATATCTTAACAGTGGCAGTTGGTCTTAACCCATCGGTGAGAGACAGCGAGTAGTTGAGCATTTTAATATCCTTGTAATCATTGCCATTCTTTAGCACATCAGACACTATATATGGAAGCTCGTCTAGACTTACCAACTCTTTCTTATCGCCAAGCTCGATGATTCGTGCTGTTACTTTTTTTGTAGACTCATCATCAAGCTCAATACCTAATGTTTCAAGATTTTTAATGATATTTGAACGACCTGCATTTTTTCCTAATGCATACTCTCTATAACGTCCGAAACGCTCGGGCATGAGATTGTTAAAATATAGATTTCTTTTCTTATCACCATCGGCATGAATACCTGCGACCTGTGTAAATACATTATCGCCGATTACAGGTTTATTATTTGGAATACGAACACCAGAGTAACTCTCAACCACCTTACTTACGCTGTAGAGTTTTGTCTCATCCATATTTGTTGTATGGCCCATATGATCGTGAATGAGTGCAGCAACGCTTGTTAGGGGTGCATTACCTGCCCTCTCACCAAGTCCGTTTACCGTTACATGAATTCCATTTACTCCGGCTTTTATTGCCTCATATACATTTGCAACGGCAAGATCATAATCGTTATGAGCATGAAAATCGAAATGGAGATTGGGATAACGCTCAATCATTTCGGCACAGAACTTACCGGCTTCGTCAGGATTTAATATACCAAGAGTATCGGGCAGCATAAACCTTGTAATAGGTTCGTCTTTAAGCCCATCCACCATTTGAAACACATAATCTTTAGAGTCGCGCATACCATTTGACCAATCCTCTAAATAGAGGTTGACCGAAAGTCCCATCTCTTTGGCTTTATTGACGCATTTTTTAACATCATCGAGGTGCTCTTTTGTAGTCTTCTTAAGCTGATATTTGCAATGCTTTTTTGAACCTTTGCAAAGTAGATTCACCACCTTACATCCAGCTTTAAGTATCCATTCTAAAGATGTGGTTCCATCTACAAAACCAAGCACTTCGAGTTTATCGATATGACCATTTTTTTTTGCCCATTGAGCCATTTTATGAACCGACTTAAACTCGCCCTCGGACACTCGCGCTGAAGCGATCTCTACCCTGTCTACTTTTAATTCATCGAGCAGAAGCCTTACTATACTCAATTTTTCCTGCGCTGCGAATGAAACACCTGATGTTTGTTCACCATCGCGAAGGGTAGTATCCATTATCTCTATTTTTCTCATATTTCCCAAAATGTTTTAAGCTGTGGGTTTATGACCTAGCCATTTGCCTTATTTGTATGCAAATGGTCGCTGTTGCTCAAATTGCAATATTTTATCCATATTAGACATCAGATAATCTATATCATCCAGACCTTTAAGTAGGCACTCCTTTTTATAGGGATTTATCTCGAATGATTGGGATTCTCCTGTTGCGTTATTTGTTATAGATTGTGCTTCGAGATCTACTGTAACCGTTGCATTGGCATCTTTATCGGAAGATGAAAACAGTTGACTAAGAAACTCATCAGATACTACTACTGGAAGTATGCCGTTGTTAAGTGCATTGTTTTGAAATATATCGGCAAAGAAGCTAGAAACAACAACCCTAAAACCGTAGCCACCAATTGCCCAAGCGGCGTGCTCTCGACTACTTCCGCTTCCGAAATTCTTGCCTGCTACTAAAACTTCTCCTTTGTATGTTGAGTTATTTAGTACAAAGTCACTTTTGGGAGTTCCATCTTTATCGTATCGCCAGTCGGCAAAAAGATTGTCGCCAAAGCCTTCTCTTGTTGTGGCTTTAAGGAAGCGTGCGGGTATTATTTGGTCTGTATCCACATTCTCAATTGGAAGTGGAACATATGTTGATGTTATTGTTGTAAATTTTTCCATTATAATATAATTATTAAGGTTGAGTGATTTTACCGTTTACGGCTGCGGCTGCAGCAACTAACGGGCTTGCCAATATTGTTCTTGCACCGGGGCCTTGACGTCCCTCGAAGTTACGGTTGGATGTAGAAACTACATACTTTCCTGCTGGAACCTTATCATCATTCATTGCAAGACAGGCAGAACAGCCAGGTTGGCGAATTTCAAATCCAGCCTCTTCAAGTATCGTGTCAAGTCCTTCTTCTTTTATCTGCTTGCGAACTTTCCAGCTACCAGGCACAAGCCATGCGATAACATTATCTGCTTTCTTTTTACCTTTTACATAATCGGTAAATAGTCTAAAATCCTCTATTCTTCCGTTTGTGCAACTTCCAAGAAATACATAATCTATTTCTTTTCCTTCGAGCTTTTGACCAGGGGTGAAGCCCATGTAACGGAGCGATTTCTGGAATGAGATTTTACCGGCAGCATCTATATCTTCGAGCTGAGGTATTGAACCAAATATTGGCATACCCATGCCAGGATTGGTTCCGTATGTTATCATAGGAGGAATTTTAGTTGCATCATATGTTACTTCTTTATCGAACTTGGCACCTTCATCGGTGTGAAGAGTTTTCCAGTATGTTACTGCTTCTTCCCATCTCTCGCCTTTGGGAGCGAATTCGCGTCCTTCTATATAATTGATTGTGGTTTCATCAGGAGCAATTAATCCGCCACGCGCACCCATCTCGATACTTAGATTACAAAGTGTCATACGCTCTTCCATTGTAAGATTACGTACTGCTTCTCCTGCATACTCAACAAAATATCCAGTTGCACCACCTGTTGAAAGCTGCGAAATCATATAAAGGGCCATATCTTTTGAACCTACATTTTCACTCAGCTTACCTTCAAAATTAATGCGCATTGTCTTTGGACGAGTTTGCAAGATGCACTGTGTTGCAAGCACCATCTCAACTTCGCTTGTGCCAATGCCAAAAGCAATTGCACCAAATGCTCCGTGTGTAGAGGTGTGACTATCGCCACAAACAATTGTCATGCCCGGTTGTGTGTATCCGTTTTCGGGACCAATTACATGCACTATACCATTTTTTGGGTTACCTAACCCGTAGTATGTGAGACCAAATTCTTTTGAGTTTCTAGACAGTGTCTCTACTTGAAAGCGTGATATATTATCGCGTATGGGACTTTCTTGCCCCATGGTTGGAATATTATGGTCGGCTGTAAGTGTAGTCAGTTCGGGGCGGAAAACCTTTAATCCTCTCTTGCGAAGGCCGTCGAATGCTTGTGGACTCGTTACCTCGTGACAAAGATGCCGGTCGATATAAAGTTGTGTGGGACCATCGCTAATGGTTGTAACTGCATGAGCGTCCCATATCTTATCAAAAAGAGTCTTCATATAATTATATTTAGTAAAATTAATTTATTATTTGTTGTTTGATTTTTAAATTTGCTTTTTAGTTATCTACAAACTTGTTTACTGCATCTATGTAAGCTTCTACAGATGCTGCTACTATATCGGTATTTGCTGAAAAACCATAGTAGTGATTACCGTTATATTCAACTTGCATATGCACTTTACCTATATCGTCACTGCCGTGATCAATTGCCTGAATCAGGAACTCTTGGATCTTCATCTCACGGCGTATGATATTTTTTACTGCTCGAATTGCAGAATCAACTGGACCATTGCCTGTTGCGGTTGCCTCGAAATGTTCTCCTGAAATATTAAGACCGATACTTGCTACATCTCTAACACCAATACCACATACAACCTGTAAGTAGTCTATTGTTATACGACTTAATCGGCCTTCTTTGCCCACAAGCATAAGTATATCGTCGTCATTTATGCTCTTCTTTTGATCGGCAAGCTCAAGAAATTTCTGATAAACTTTATCAAGTTCCAGCGATTCAAGCTTCACTCCCAGACGCTCTAAATGATTGTTTAATGCAGCACGTCCACTTCTTGCTGTTAATACAATTGCATTATCATCTATACCTACGTCTTTGGGATCGATAATTTCGTATGTCTCCACATTTTTCAGAACTCCATCTTGATGTATTCCAGAAGAGTGGGCAAATGCGTTTCTTCCAACAATTGCTTTATTGGGCTGAACCGGCATGTTCATTAAGCTAGATACCATACGACTGGTTGAGTATATATGTTGTGTATTTATATTTGTATCGAAACCTCTATCTTTGTGACTTTTTAGAGCCATTACTACCTCTTCGAGTGATGTATTTCCTGCACGTTCACCAATACCGTTAATGGTAACTTCAACCTGACGCGCTCCATTAATTACACCTGATATTGTGTTTGCTGTTGCCATACCTAAATCTTGATGGCAATGAGTTGCAAGTATAGCACTTTTTAGATTAACGTTATCTACAAGATATTTGATCTTTGCGCCATAATCGTCGGGAAAACAATAACCTGTTGTATCTGGAATATTAATCACTGTTGCTCCGGCATTTACTACTGCTTGTACCACTTGAGCAAGATATTCGTTATCAGTTCTACCTGCATCCTCGGCATAAAACTCTACATCATCTACAAAATTACGTGCATACGTTACAGCTTTAACTGCTCGTTCGATAATTTGTTCACGAGTGGAGTTGAATTTATGCTTAATATGAAAGTCGGAAGTGCCAATTCCGGTGTGAATTCGTTTGCGTTTGGCGTATTTAAGCGCTTCGGCAGCCACTTCAATGTCTTTTTCAACAGCTCTTGTGAGAGCACATATAACTGGCCATGTAACCGCTTTGGAAATTTCAATTACTGAATTAAAATCTCCGGGACTGGAAACTGGAAAGCCAGCTTCAATAATATCTACTCCCAGCAATTCGAGTGCTTGAGCGATCTGAATTTTTTCAATTGTGTTTAATTGACATCCCGGCACCTGCTCGCCATCTCTAAGCGTTGTATCAAATACATAAATTCGTTCCATTGTATTATCTTTTGTAATAACTTTTTACTCTGTTTTTATATAAAAAAAACCTCTCCCACTTGGTGAGAAAGGTTATCGCTATTTTTTGTTTTTTATTCCTTTAATTTTGATATGCCAGTCTCACCCTCTATTGTTTTGTAGAAGTAGAATAGTAATGACTAGAATATCTATATTGTGATTCATAACACTAAAGCAATTCCTGTTTATTGATTGCAAAGTAAAAATAAAAAACCATACAAACAAAATATATCAATATATTTCTTTGCTTTTTATTACGATTTGTCATTACATCTGCTCATTTAGGTTTAATTTGTCACAAAACTGCTAATTTGAAGGCATTAAATATGAGAAAATGAAACAAATAAAAGAAGAGAGACGTTTTAATCTGTAAAAAACAGTTTTAGTGCCATATTGTTTATATTTTTGAAGTAAATACTATATTTTAATTACAAGACGATGTTGTTTAAATGTTTTGAAATTGAATCTATGATGAACCGAGCTGGCACTGAAAGAGTTCCATTTCTGTTTGGTTTAGATTTTGAAATGGAGAATGGGTTCTTTATAGAAAACCCCATGCTTCAGAGTGAGATACTTTTTGAAGTTAATGGTATTGGGAATTACAACTACAACCAATTTCTTCCAAAAGAATCTGAAGCTATTGAACAGAATAATAATTTACTTTTCAGAAAAACTGATGTCGATAACCAAAACAGCGCTATAATTTCCAAATTCCTTTCCAAAGCATCTGAGATTAATTATCAGGGAAACAATTATAAATTTGAAATATTTCCTGAAGAATATTTGCAATATAAAAAACGATTTGATATTGTGATGGATGGATTGAAGAGAGGCAATTCATATCTTACCAACCTTACTGTTAAAACTCCTATTCACATAACGATGTCTTTAAAAGATATATTTGTTAGTAGTTTATCTTCTTACAAACTTTACATACCTAATAAGTTTGTTTGCTTCTCACCTGAATGTTTTGTAAAGATTAGCAATGGGAAAATATCGACCCACCCTATGAAAGGTACTATTGAAGCAGATATTAAAGATGCTGAACAAATCATATTGAATGATGACAAAGAGAAAGCTGAGCATAATACTATTGTTGATCTGCTACGCAATGACCTATCGAGAGTAGCAAAAAATGTAGTTGTGAAAAGATTCAGGTACATAGATAAAATTAAGAGTAACCGCGGAAACCTACTTCAGATAAGTTCTGAAATTGAGGGGAATCTTGGTGATGCATATTTGGATGAGATTGGTACTATTATATTTAAATTACTGCCCACTGGGTCTGTATCAGGTGCGCCTAAGAATGCTACACTAGATATTATACGCAATGCAGAACAGCAAGCAAGAGGTTATTATACAGGTGTTGCGGGTTACTTTGATGGCAATTCGTTTAACTCGTTTGTATTAATAAGATTTATTGAACAGGAGAACGACAGACTTTACTTTAGAAGTGGAGGTGGAATTACTGCAATGAGTAATGCCGAGAAGGAGTATCATGAGATGCTACAAAAGGTATATCTGCCATTTTAAATATTTAATTGCAAATAAACAATTTGAATTATGTTTATAGAAACCATATGTATACTAAATGGTGAAGTTCAAAATATTGAAGCACATAAAAAAAGAATGCAAGAAACAGCATCTAATTTTAAATTTAATGCACCTGAATTACCAGATATTGAAGCACTGCTGACAGATGGCTTGCGCGAATCGAAAATTAAATGTAGAGTCTGTTACCATAATGATATAATATCAATAAGCTTCGAGAAATACATTCCAAGAAATATACTATCATTAAAACTCATAAATATATTTCCCGACTACTCATTTAAATTTTCCAATCGTAAAGTAATAAATGATTTGCAAAAATTAAAGGACGGTTGTGACGATATTTTAATTGTGCGCAATGGTTTAATTACAGATACATCTTATAGCAATGTAGTGTTTAGGAAAGATAATGACTTTTTTACTCCTAACTTCCCGTTACTTAATGGCACTAAAAGGCAAAAACTTCTTGAAAATAAGGTTGTAAAAGAGGCTGAAATTAGTGTAGATAACGTTAAGCAATACGATCGTGTATGGCTGATTAATGCGCTATTGGATATTGAAGACAATGTTTCACTGTCTGTTAATCAAATTTTTGAGTAAATATCAAAGCTTGGAATAATAAGGTGAGAAAGAATAAGCAAAAAACATCCTCCCATATTATTGAGAGGATGTTTTTTTATCCTTTAAATACTTAGTTAATTATTAACCAAAGTCATCGAACATAATCATTTCTGGAGGAACACCAAGGCTATCAAGCATACGTTGTGCAGCATTAGCC
>JAAZCL010000141.1 GCA_012513315.1 Bacteroidales bacterium
GAAGTTGCGACTGTTTACTGCTTGCTCGGGCATTACCTCCCACCCTCTTCGGGTAAGTATTAATGTGCCGTTCTCGCCATAGAATGCTACTCCCTCGCGTAGGTTGAAAAGGCCGTTGCCTATTCCGCAGGCATGGTCCCAGATGATATTAAAATCATCATATTGATATGTTGCCATCAGTGTATCGGGGGTTTCAATTGCATCGTTGGGGTAGCCAAACTTACCGCCTGCTCCGTATACATATGATGGGAGGCCCACATTCATGCCCTTCATGGCATAATCGAGAAGATGCACTCCCCAGTCGGCCATCAGTCCTCCTGCATAATCCCAAAAGAAGCGGAAGTTGTAATGAAATCTGTTTTGATTGAATGGACGCTCTGGTGCGGGCCCTAGCCACATATCGTAGTCTACTCCTGCTGGAGGTGCAGAGTCGGGAACAACGGGTAGTGTCCATTTACTTGTTTGATATGCCCACACTTTTACGGTGCGCACTTTGCCCAATTTGCCACTTTGCACGTAGGCGGCTGCTTCATCCCAATGCGGATCGCTTCGTTGCCACTGATTTACTTGCACTATACTGTTGTACTTGCGTGCGGCTCTTAGCATTATATCGCACTCTTGGATGGTGTTGGCCAATGGTTTTTCTACAAAAACATCCTTTCCGGCTTCGCAGGCGGCTACCATTTGCAAGCAGTGCCAATGGTCGGGCGTGCCAATTATAACCATGTCTACATCTTTGTTGTCTATTACATGTCGCCAGTCTTTTACTAGCTGTGGAGGCTTTTTGCCGGTCATTTCTTCCAATTCATTGGCGCGCTGATACAACCACTCGTCGTCTATATCGCATAATGATACGCATTCTACCTCGGGGTATTTTAAAAAAGCTTTGAGGTTGCTCCACCCTTGGTTGCGGAGCCCAATTGCTCCTACTTTTATTTTGTTGCTTGGAGCATTCTGGCCATATAGTGATGTGTATGACTTGCCCATCAGTGGCGTTAAACTAAGGCCGGTGGCTGTTATAGCCGATTTTTTTAAGAAATTGCGACGATCCATATATTCTCATTTTAGATTAATTCATGTGCTTGCAAAGTTAGTAAACTTTGACAAAATTGATATAATTTTACTTTTAATGGAATATTTACTGTTTATTTAACGAATTACTTGTATTTTTGGCGGATATATGCAGCAACTAAACGACTTCTTTACTACTCTTCATCAATATATTGGTGGTAACAACTGGTTTATATTCTTGCTCTTAGGAACTGGGTTGTTTTTTACCATCTATCTTAAATTTCCTCAGATACGATATTTTAGGCATGCAATTAAGGTTGCAAGGGGCAAGTATGATAAGAAAGATGCAAAGGGTGATACCACTCACTTTCAATCTCTTGCCACTGCATTATCTGGAACAGTGGGCACGGGTAATATTGCTGGGGTGGCGCTGGCTGTTCATTTGGGTGGACCGGCAGCAATTTTTTGGATGCTGGTTACTGCTTTCTTGGGTATGTGCACCAAATTTGTGGAGGTTACGATTTCGCATAAGTACAGGGAGTTTGATGTGAAAGGGATGGTGGCGGGGGGACCGATGTATTTTATGAAGAGCCGACTTAACATCAGGCTAAATAATGGCAAAATGATTAAAACGGGCTACTGGCTAGGTGGGTTTTTTGCTGTGGCTACTGTTTTATCGTCGTTTGGAACGGGCAGCCTCCCGCAGATAAATAGTATTTCTAATGCCATGTTTGCAACTTTTGGTATTGAGCATATTATCACTGGCGCTGTTATGGCTATTTTGCTGGGGCTTATTATTATTGGTGGTATTAAACGTATTGCTAAGGTTACCGAGAGGCTGGTTCCGTTTATGGCTATTGTTTATTTTTTGGCTGCTATTGCGGTTATCCTGTTTAATTATGAGAATATTGTTCCTTCGTTTTTATCGATGTTTACCAACTTGTTTAACGGCACTTCTGCGGTTGGGGGTTTCTTGGGTGCTGGCTTTGCTTTTGCATTTAATAATGGTGTAAACAGGGGGCTGTTTTCGAATGAGGCGGGACAAGGGTCGGCACCCATTGCGCATGCTGCTGCTAAGGCGCACGAACCAGTTTCGGAGGGTATGGTGTCTATTCTTGAGCCTTTTATTGATACTATAATTATTTGTTTCCTCACGGGGATGGTGCTGCTATCGTCGGGCGTATGGAAAGAAAAGGTTTATAATCAGTTTCAGAAAACAGATATTGTTGTGCTTGCGGCAACTTATGACGAGGGCAATGCTGAGGATGTGGCAGTGCTTAGTGGTTATCTGAATAACAAGTCGTCTATTTCTTTTTACACGGGCGACCTGCAGGTTGTGAATGGAGAAATTGTTAATGAAAACTCGATATTGCACGCGCGCTCATTGGCGGAAGGTATAACGGTGGAAAAAAATGATGCTGCGTATAATGGTGAAATTAATGTGGTAAACGGTAGGCTGGTGGGCACTGCCAATGATCTTGTTTTAAAAGGCAACTCGCTTATTCATAGTGCACCGCTTACAACGGTAGCCTACACGCAAAGCTTTTTGGGCGATTGGGGCAAGTATATTGTAGCATTTGGGTTGTTGCTTTTTGCTTTTTCAACCGCCATTGCTTGGTCGTACTACGGCGACAGGGCCATTACCTACCTGGTGGGCTCTAGGTATGTGCTTGTTTATAGAATTATATTTGTGACAGCATTCTTTTTTGCCTCGTTTATTGATACTACCATTATTTGGAATCTGTCGATGCTAACGGTTGCATTTATGACAGTGCCCAATCTTATTGGTCTGCTGATATTGCATAAGGAGGTGAAGCAAACGGTTGGGGATTATTGGATTGGTTTTAGGAAGGAGCAGGGGGGAAAAGAATAATTAATGTAATGTTTTTGATTTAATTGACTGTTATTTTTATTGATTAGGAGTGGGGTAATAATTATACAGTAAATTGATCGTTAAAGCAATCCGCTTAACAGTCCTCCATCAATTTGAATTGTGGCGCCATTTATTGATTGTGCTTGTTGTGAGCATAAATAACATACCAGATCGCCAAATTCTTGCGGATCCATATATCTTTTGTGGGGGAAGTTGGCTATTGTTCTTTTTTCGTACTCCTCTTCTGAGATGCCTTCTACTTCTGATCTCTTTTCTATTAGTTGGGTTATTCTATCGGTTTTGAAATATCCTGGGCATACGTTGTTTATTGTTATGCCTTTTGAGATGAGCTCTTTGCTAATTGTTTTGGAATAGCTAACTACGGCCGACCGAAATATGTTGGACAGCACCATGTTTGGCGAGGGTTCTTTTACGGTTATTGAGGTTACATTTATTATTCTGCCCCACCCCCTGGCTTCCATATAAGGCAGGCAATGGTTTATCATTCTGATATTATATTTCAGCACGGATTCATAGGCTTCGTCTAAATCATTTTCGGTTATATCTCTGAAGGTGCCGGGCTTGGGGCCGCCAGAGTTATTAACTAAGATATCTATTCCTCCAAATTGATAAACGGCTTCTCTTACTACGTGCTCATTGTCGATGGCATCTGACATATCGGCCTGTACTGTCAGTACTTGCACTCCTAGTGACTCAATTTCTCGCTGGGTATCTATGAGCGCGCTTAAATTTCGTGCGCATAGTACAATGTTTACACCTTCTCTGCCCAACGCTATTGCACAAGCTTTACCTAATCCTTTGCTGCTTCCGCCAATTATTGCGGTTTTTCCTTTTATATTGAAGTCCATTTTTACAATCTCTTTCTTTAATACCTATTAGTTTTGTTGGTTCTTACTATTATATTAGTTTAAATAGTTTAATCTATATAATAGTTTATTAGTTTTAACCGTGCAATTAGTTTAAACTGTTTATTATTATTACAAAATTATAGTATCTGCACTACATATTTGCATTATCTGTATTATAAAACATTAAATCAATTAAAACAGATATAAATAAAGTATAATTTGATTATAACATGTGATACTAAATGATAAAAGAGCTATTTTTTGTATCTTTGCAGCTTAATAAAAACTCAATATATTAAACGTATATGTCTAATCAGTTTAAACGTACTCTTATTACTTCTGCGCTTCCGTATGCAAACGGACCGGTTCATATTGGACACCTTGCCGGGGTGTATGTTCCTTCGGATATTTATGCCCGCTACTTAAGGCTTAAGGGTGAGGATGTTCTGTTTATTGGTGGTTCAGACGAGCATGGTATTCCTATTACAATTAAAGCACGCAAGGAAGGGGTTACACCTCAGGATATTGTGGATAGGTATCATGAATTGATAAAGAAGTCGTTTAGCGAATTTGGTATTACATTTGATATATATTCTCGCACTACTTCTGAGACGCATATGAAAACGGCATCGGACTTCTTTCGTACGCTTTACGATAAAGGGGAGTTTAATGAACAGGAGAGTGAGCAGTATTATGATGAGGAGGCGGGGCAGTTTTTGGCCGACCGTTATATTACGGGTACTTGCCCGCATTGTGGTAATGAGAAGGCGTATGGCGACCAGTGCGAGGAGTGTGGAACGTCGCTTAGCCCTAATGATTTAATTAATCCTAAGTCTACGCTGAGTGGCAGTGTACCAGTTAAACGCAACACAAAGCATTGGTATTTGCCGCTTGATAAGCAC
>JAAZCL010000142.1 GCA_012513315.1 Bacteroidales bacterium
AATTGATGAAATTATTCCTCGATACAAAAGTACATATTTCTCGCACATATTTAGTGGTGGTTATTCTGCAGGGTATTATGCATACTTATGGGCAGAGGTGTTAGATGCGGATGCGTTCCAGGCATTTGAAGAAAAAGGTGTTTTTGATAAAGAGACTGCTAAGCTTTTCCGTGATAATGTTTTATCTAAAGGAAACTCTGATGATCCGATGACTCTTTATAGAAAATTTCGTGGAGCCGACCCAGATCCTAAGTATTTGCTGCAAAACAGAGGGTTTATTGATTGATTATATTAATAAAACTCATTTGAGTTACAAAACATTATCAGTCGAAAACTTAGTTTTTCAAATTTATAAATCACCGGATTATTAAAATAAAAATAATCCGGTGATTTTGTTCTTAAAAAGATAAAAAAAACGTATATTTGCACGCTCAAATCAATAAGGCATGAAGTATGCCTTTATTTTTTAAATAGACACTGAGTTAACAATCTGCTAAATAAACAATTATAATAAAAAAGTAATATTGAAATGCAAAACAAAGGATTCATTAGAGTTTTCAGTATAATCCTGACTGCTATTTGTTTGTTTTACCTATCATTTACGGTTATAGGTAGACAACAAAACAAGAAAGCGGATATATACGCAAATGGAGACTTAGCCCTTAAGAATCATTATCTTGATTCACTATCTACCGAAAAAGTGTTTTTAAACTACACACTTAAACAGGTACGCGAGAAAGAAATAGGCCTTGGCTTGGACCTTAAAGGTGGTATGAACGTTGTGCTAGAAATTGAAGCAGCACAAGTACTTGCCTCACTTGCCAATACCGATGACCCTCAATTTAATCAGGCTCTTAGAGAAACTGTTCAACAGAATCGACGTGGTAGCTCCTCTGACTTTATCTCTCTTTTTCAACAGAATTACGAGAATATAAATCCTGACGGAAGCCTAGCAAACATTTACAGTATAACTATGAGGGATAGGGTTAGCCCTACTGCCACTAACGCACAAGTAGTTAATATATTGCGCCAAGAGCTTACTAGTGTTGCAGACAACTCTTTTAATGTTTTGGCAACTCGTATTGACCGTTTTGGTGTGGTTGCTCCAAACATTCAAAAGCTTGATCGTGCTGAACGTATTTTGGTAGAACTTCCTGGTATTACAGAACCAGAACGTGTTCGTAACTTGTTGCAGGGAAGTGCTAACCTTGAATTCTGGAAGACTTATAACGTTAACGAACTTGGTGTTTATTTTAATGAATTAAATTCTAGATCTTCTGATTATGCAATGGCTATGCATTCAACTCAAACTGTAGCTGATGGTGTTGATGCTGAAACTGATTCTTCTCTTGTTTCTGGAGATAATGTTGAACTAGTTGACGTTGAGGAAGTGCCAGTTGTATTTGATGAATATGGAGAGGAGAAAAAGATAGTTATTGATAGAAGCTTTGTTGAGTACTTCAATGAGCCATACTTTGCTATGGGTGGAGTTGCTGGCTCTATTGTTGGTACTGTATCTAAACTTGATACTGCTGCAGTTAACTTCCTTCTTACAAGATATAAAGACGTTTTCCCAGCAGACGCTCGATTCAAATGGGGTTTCAAAGCTGTTGACCAGCGTGATACTTATTTTGAGCTTTATGCACTTAAAGGTGATGGAAGTGGTAGAGGACCAGCCTTGACTGGAGATGCAGTTGTAAATGCTCGTGCCGATCAAGGTCAGCAGGGTTCGGCTTGGGAAGTAAGTATGACAATGAATTCATCGGGTGCGAGCAGATGGGCAACAATAACAGGTGCCGAGGTTGGAAAATCAATTGCAATTTTGCTTGATGGTTATGTGTATTCTGCTCCGAGGGTAAATGATCGTATTGAGGGTGGACGCTCTTCTATTACAGGTAACTTTTCTCCACAGGAAGCACAGGACCTTGAGAACGTACTTAAATCGGGCAAAATGCAAGCTGGCGTACGTATTGTACAGGAAGATGTGGTTGGCCCTTCTCTTGGACAAGAAGCTATAAAAGATGGACTTGTTTCGTTTATTATTGCTCTTATTATTCTATTTATATTTACTTGTGTTCTTTATGGTTTTATACCAGGAATGGTGATAAACGGTGCACTTTTAATAAACCTCTTTTTCACTCTGGGTATTCTTGCTGCATTTCAGGCAGTATTAACATTACCAGGTATAGCGGGTATGATTCTCTCTATTGCAATGGCGGTTGATGCTAACGTTCTTATTAATGAGCGTATTAAGGAAGAATTGGCAGCCGGAAAATCGTTACGTCGTGCAATTGAAGATGGATACAAAAACGCATTCTCTGCTATTTTTGATGCTAACTTTACAACAATTATTGTTGGTGTTATATTAGCTTTCTTTGGAATTGGTGCTATTAGAGGTTTTGCTGTAACATTGATAATTGGTATTGCCTCCTCGTTCCTTACAGCTGTATTCATAACTCGCATGCTTTACGAAACAGTTTTGGCTAAAGGAAAATGGCAGAATCTTACGTTCACTTCTAGTGTTACAAAAGGAATTGCAACTAATTTCCACTTTAAATTTATACAAAACAGCAAGAAAGTAAATATAGGTATTGCTGCATTTATTGTAATAAGTATTATATCAATATTTACACTTGGATTGAGTTCGGGAATTGATTTTACAGGTGGTCGTAATTATATTGTTAAGTTTGATCAACCTGTAAGAGTTAACGAAGTTCAAAATGCTCTAGTTCCATACTTTGATGAATCAGTTCGCGTTATCACTATAGGTAGCAACGAACAGGTTAGAATCTCTACAAACTACATGATTGAAGAGGAGGGTGAAAATATTGAAAGAGAATTACGTGATCTTCTTGGTGAAGGGCTTGCGCAATATATGACTCCAGGAGTGCATATTGATGACCATATAATGAGTTCTCAGAAAGTGGGACCTAGTATTGCTGAAGACTCAATAAAAAGTTCGTTTATTGCTTTGATACTTGCGTTAATATTTATGGGATTATATATACTTGTACGTTTCCGCAACTGGGCTTTCTCTGCAGGTACAGTGGTATCTCTGGCCATTGACGCATTTGCAGTGGTTGGACTCTACTCACTTCTTTGGAGGGTTATGCCTTTCTCGATGGAGCTAGACCAAACATTTGTAGCCGCGATTCTAACAGTAGTTGGTTACTCTATTAACGACAAGGTGGTTGTATTTGACCGTGTTCGTGAATATAAACAACTATATCCAAAACGCGGATTACTTGATCTGTTCAACGACTCTTTAAACGCTACTCTTGCACGTACCATAAATACAGGATTGAGTACAATCTTGGTTATCATATGTATTCTTTTCTTTGGAGGAGATGCAGTGAGAAGCTTTATGTTTGCAATGCTAATTGGTGTGGTTGCAGGAACAATAACCAGCTTGTTTGTTGGTGCTCCGGTAGCATACATGATATTGAATAAAAATGAGAAAAAAGTGAAAGTTTAATTTTTCACTTTTACATATAAATATATCGGGCAGCACTTGGTGTTGCCCGATTTTTTATTATATTGTATGTATAAACTCATATCTTTTGTAAAGAAAAAACATTATCTTTGTGAAAGGTGGAGCAGAAGTCACCATTTAATTAATATAAATTTTCTATGTCGGAATTAGTAGGGCGAATATCACAGATAATAGGGCCTGTTGTTGATGTGCATTTTGAGTTTGATAAATCTCATGAAATTAAATTACCTTCAATAAAAGATGCACTAAGAGTTACAAGAAGAGGAGGACAAGAGGTTTTTCTTGAAGTTCAACAGCACATAGGAGAAAATATAGTTCGTACGGTAGCAATGGAAAGTACCGATGGGCTTAGCAGAGGTTTGGAAGTGAATGCACTTGGACGCCCCTTAAGTGGACCTATTGGTGATCAGATAAAGGGAAGGCTACTTAATGTTGTTGGCCGACCAATTGATGGGCTTTCTAAACTTACCAGAGAGAATCAATACCCTATACATAAGGAAGCTCCCAAATTTGAAGACTTAACCACTTCTGAAGAAATTCTTCACACTGGTATAAAGGTTATTGATCTTCTTCAACCGTATCTTAAGGGTGGAAAGATTGGACTCTTTGGTGGTGCCGGTGTGGGCAAGACGGTTATTATTATGGAGCTTATCAACAATATTGCTAAAGGACATAAAGGATACTCGGTGTTTGCCGGTGTGGGTGAGCGAACCCGAGAGGGTAATGATTTGCTTAGAGAGATGATTGAATCTGGTGTAATAAAGTATGGCAAAGAGTTTAAAGCAGGAATGGATAGAGGTGAGTGG
>JAAZCL010000143.1 GCA_012513315.1 Bacteroidales bacterium
AAAACAGGTGAAATAAACTCGGCTAAACATATCATTCAGGGTACAGGGTATGGATTTGTGCCGCCGCACTGGGAAGAAGGTTTGGCAGATGAAATTATAACCGTTTCTGATGATGAGGTTCGCGAAATGACAGTGAGGTTAAGTGTAGAGCAAGGTTTGTATGTAGGATACTCATCTGGAGCAAATATTGCTGCCACTATTAAATTTCTTGAGAAAAATCCAAGCATTAAGTACATCGCAACTATTCTTTGCGACACGGGTTACAAATATTCGGATTTGTAATTCACTTCTTCTCAACATTTCCCCTAAAGAAAGAGAAGAAAATGCCCGGGATACCAATTATTGCAAATATCATAAATCCCCATTTTAAAGCTTTTAAAAATAGTGCATCGGGCACTGCTTCTACAGATTGACTGCCAAAGTTTATTGAAATTAGTAGGGTTATGATGCTCATGCTTATAATTTGTCCGAATACTCGCATAGAGGAGGCTAGTCCGGATGCCTGACCGTATTGCTTACGCTCTACCGAACTCATTATTGTGTTCATGTTGGGTGATGAGAATAGGGCAAACCCAAGGCCCACCCATATAAGTACTCCCACTATATAAGCTATTGAGGTGTCGTGCGATAGGAAGGCAAGCATGGCAAGCCCGGTTGTGCACATTGCCATGCCAATTGTTGCAAAGTAGCGTGGTTGTATTCTGTCTGAGAGCCTCCCCACTATTGGCGAGAATATTGCCATCATTATTGGTTGTGCAATAATAACAGCACCCGCCTCGCGAGGTGATAGGTTTTGAATCTTTTGCAGATAGAGACTTAAGAAAAATACAATGGCAAATGTAGCTGTATAGTTTATTAGTGCCGATAAGTTGGAGTAAGTAAAAAGTCGGTTTTTTGTGAATAATGATGTGTTCAATAATGGGTTTTCGGCTCTGCTTTCTATCCTCCAAAATAGAAATAAAAGCATTAGTGATATTGCCATTAGAGTCCAGCCTGTGGCAGATGGTATTTGCGATGAGCCGTATACCAAAGTAGTGAGGCCAGTCATAAATATGATAGTGCCAAGCTTGTCGGTTTTTTTAACAACCCTATCAATCTTCTTTTTGCTTTTTAAATAAAGCATTGATATTATGATAGTGAAAACACCTAGTACTGCTGCAATGATAAAAAGAAAACGCCAACCAAATTGCTGAGTTATAATGCCACCTAAGAGTGGTCCGAGAGCTAACCCTGAATAAACAGCAGAGACTGATATACCTAAGACACGACCTCTTTTTTGGGGTGGAAATGATGATACTAGTATGGCTTGCCCGGTAGTTCCGGAGAATGCTGTTCCAACACCTTGAAGGAAGCGGGCGGCAATGAGCCACGTTCCGTTTGGTGCAATATAGCAAATGGCAGATGCCAGAGTAAATATAATGAGTCCCAGTTTAAAGAGCTTACTGTTATCGCTATTATCTCCCCACACACCGGCAGGAAGCATAAAAAGCGCCGTGCCAAGTATGAACGAGGTTATTATCCAGCTTAGCTGGAGTGCAGATAGTGAAAAGCTATGCTCAATTGATGGTAAGGCAATATTTACTGCCGACACCAAAAAGGTGCCCATAAAAGAGGTGATGGCTACAATAAGCAGTATTGATTGGCTTTTTCTTTTGTCCGTCATTTAGAGTATGTCTCCCTTACATGTTTAACAGTAACAGCTGTTTTGTTAGCTTGCTTAAGTTGTGGCGATGTTATATTTATTGTAACCTCTTCATTAGGCAGCAAATCAATAAAGTTATCGCTAAATTGTGCTCCCAAAATGGGTATCTCAATAAATACATCCTTGGCAAGTTTACTGCTTTTTAATGTAACTTTATATTCACCATCGGCATATTTTACACTGGTTTCAATTTCAGTTTCGGGAAGCTCAAGCTTATTTGGCCAGTAAAAGAAATAGTCTTTTTGAGAAATAAGATTACCCTTGCTATCTGTGAGGAATGCATTTATCATTGTGTGTGCTTTTTCGCTTTCACTTACAAGATCTGACATGTTATATGTTTTAACTACCTTGCTGTCATTGGCTTTAGCATTAACAGCCTCGGTATACTCTTTCTTTAAACCAGTTGAGAAGTCTATTACCCTAACTTTAAGCGTTAAATTATTGGTATCTTGAAGATAGTCGGACATAGTGTAATAATTGAGTTTTCCATCCTTCGCTTCAAGACCAAGAGCAAGAGGAGCAAAAACATCTCTCATTCTGAAATGATGAGCTTTCCAGTTGTTGTAGTAGTCGATACTCGACCAAGATACCACCGGCCAATTATCATTTATTTGCCAGTATAGTGCGCCCATGCAATAGGGTCTGCCTCTGCGCATTGCTTCAACCGACTCCTCCATGCCGTTTCCTTGCATGACCAGGCCAAGGTAAACAAAGTCTATGAAATTATTTGGTTCGTGATAATACATATCCATATACTTCTTGATAAGGGAATTGCCGGTAGAAGCTTTTTGGTGCACTTTCATAACTTCACTATCAAGACCCCACTGATCGGGTTCTGCAAATGTGCGAATAGTCTTCATTTCTGGAAAAGATTGAAATCCAAACTCACTTGCAAAACGTGGCAACCTATCTGCCAATGCCTCAAATGGAAGTTCGCCATACCATAAACCCCAATCGTGAACATCACCAGTGTTAAACAAGTCGGGGCGCCCCCAGTTAGCCAAATCGGGTGATCCGTGTACATAACTGCGTGTGCCATCATATTCTTCTACCAGCGAAGGCAATAATTCTCTGAATGTTTTGTCATATCCCTCAAACCATTGGTCCATGATATCATCAGTTACATCTTTTCTCCATCCCCAGTAATTAAGACCCTCATACACCTCATTATTTCCACACCAGTAGGCAAGA
>JAAZCL010000144.1 GCA_012513315.1 Bacteroidales bacterium
ACTTTATTCTTACCTCTGTTCTTACTGTACCATCTTTGTCGGTAAAGATAAAACCATCAGGCATTTTCATTTCTTTGCCTTTCAGAGTCTGCTCTATTGCTACATTTAATTCTGTTCCTTTCTCAACAGATTGATAAATAAGATCATCGGTAAGCCGGTCGTTCACAAGTGTATTTCTTAAATATTCTATATTGTTGTTGTCCCAGCAAGCGTGAACAGCTTTAAATTTTTCTGTCTCGTAGTAAAGTGGTAATGTTTTGAACCATTCTAAATACTCTTCGTACTCACACTGTCTGTTTTGGAACTGTTTAAGTGTTTCGTAATGTTGAATGATATTCTTAATCAGATGTTTTCTAAGGTGTCCGCCTTCAGTTTCTTGAAAATGGAAACAGAGTGCGTTGTATTCGTGGTTTCCCATTAATGCAATGGCATTATCATTATCCACCATTGCTTTAACAATCTGAAGCGTTTCTCTGATTTTTGGCCCCCTGTCAATATAGTCACCAACAAATAATACTTTTCTATGTGGATGAGAATATGCACCATTAACTTTAACATAACCCAATTTTATAAGCAATGCTTCCAGTTTGTCGGCGTGACCGTGAATGTCACCAATAAAGTCTATCATATTTTGTTGATTTTTAGTAAATACAGTTATGTTTTACATCAGCAACAAGGTTATATGCAAATGTAATGATTATTTAAATTTAGTGCAAGGGGTTGAATATGATTGTGTTTTACTTTTTCTGTTAAATTAGTTTTATGTCTGACTTTTTAATCCTATCTTGTTGCCATACATACCCAAAGATGTAAATTACAGTTAGCAGTAGGAAACCACTTTTCTTTTTGATTCCTGAGTTTTTCAGACTATTTTTGTATTAACAGATTTTTAATATCATATTTGTATATATAAGTTGACTAAAGTTCTGTAAACTAGATAGTAAATAATATTTGAAACATATAATATGAATAAACAACAGTTAGCTGCCAAGATTTGGCAATCGGCTAATCAAATGCGCTCTAAGATAGATGCAAATGAATACAAAGACTATATCTTAGGGTTTATATTTTATAAATACCTTTCAGATACGGAAATAATCTTTGCAAAAAAAGAAGATTATACCGATAAAGATATTGAGAATCTTTCTGAAGATGATGGACTGGCAGTTGATCATTTCAAAAACAATATAGGCTATTTTATCTCCTATAAAGATCTGATTTCTACATGGATTAAGATGGGTAACGATTTTGATGTTTCAAACGTTAGAGACGCACTTTCTGCTTTTAGCCGACTCATAAGTCCCGGCCACAAGAAACTATTTGAAGGGATATTCGATACACTGCAAACAGGCTTAAGTAAGCTTGGCGACACAGCAGCATCTCAAACAAAAGCCATAAAAGACCTTATCCATCTAATTAAAGATATTCCGATGGATGGCATGCAAGACTACGATATGCTTGGGTTTATTTATGAATACCTCATTGGAATGTTTGCTGCCAATGCAGGAAAAAAAGCAGGAGAGTTCTACACCCCACACGAGGTGTCAATACTTATGTCGGAAGTAATAGCCAATCACCTTAAAGATAAAAAAGAGATACAGATATACGACCCCACAAGTGGCTCGGGCTCACTGCTTATAAATATTGGTAAATCGGTATCTAAGCATTTAGACGAAGAGAATAAGATTAAATATTATGCACAAGAGCTAAAGCAAAACACATACAATCTTACCCGAATGAATTTAATTATGCGTGGTATAAAGCCACACAACATAGAGGTGAGAAATGCCGATACTTTAGAAGAAGACTGGCCCTACTTTGAAGAGAGCGACCCTATAGGCTCTTATAATCCGCTATATGTTGATGCAGTAGTGTCTAACCCTCCATACTCGCAGAAATGGGAATCAGACAATAAAGAAAACGATCCGCGTTATTCGGGATACGGACTTGCGCCTAAAGGTAAGGCCGACTATGCTTTTCTGCTTCACGATTTATTTCATGTTAAACCCGATGGAATAATGACTATAGTGCTGCCCCATGGAGTATTATTCAGAGGTGGTGAAGAGGGAACAATAAGGAAGAATCTTATTGAGAAGAATAATATCGATGCAATAATAGGATTGCCACCCAATATCTTTTTTGGCACAGGCATACCAACAATTATAATGGTTCTCAGACAACAAAGAGACAGAGACAATGTATTAATAGTTGATGCATCAAAAGGATTTATAAAAGAAGGGAAGAACAATAAACTGCGTGCATGCGATATAAAACGTATTGCCGATACAGTAATAAACAGAGAGTCTATTCCCAACTACTCGAGAGTTGTAGAAAAATCTGAGATAAGAGAAAACGAGTATAACCTTAATATTCCACGTTATGTCGACTCGTCGGAAAAAGCCGAAAGCTGGGATATCTACTCCACCATGTTTGGAGGGATACCGGTAAAAGAGATAAACGAACTAAACAACTACTGGAATGCTTTGCCTGGATTAAAAGAAGCAATATTTGCCAAAACATCGGACAATTATGCAGAGCTTAAATCAGAAGATGTAAAGCAAATAATATCTCATCACCAAACAGTAAAAGATTTTGTAAACAGCTTTAATTTGTCGTTTGCAGATTTTGGCAGTTTTATGAATCAACAACTGATCACAGATCCTTCGAGCGTTAAAATTACAAAGCAGGAACCAGTTTTTAGCGAAGAAATATTCAACAGACTTAAAACAATTCCTCTCATAGATAAATATGATGCTTACCAACTTTTAAGTAATCAGTGGGAAGTTATTTCTGTGGATTTAGAAGTTATCCAAACCGAAGGATTTAATGCCACAAAAAAGGTTGAACCTAATATGGTATTTAAAAAGGTAAAGGGCAAAGATCAAGAAGTGCAAGAGGGATGGATGGG
>JAAZCL010000145.1 GCA_012513315.1 Bacteroidales bacterium
GTATAATGTATAGCGTGCACATAAATAGTATTGAATTTAAAATGATGTGTCTTGTTTTTATGCTCATTTTCATAATAGCGAATGTTTTATCTACTTTTCTTGTTCCAATTAATACTGTTATCAACTATTCGATATTTTCGAATAGCTGAGCCTACAGTTGACTCACGCACTAAAAAAAACTCTCCACAATTTCAATCTCCTCTTCCGCCAATCCATACAGCTCATAAACCAATTGGTCGATTTGGGATTCGAGGGTGGTGGCAGAAGATTGTCTTTTCATTCTATTAAATTTATAATAGTATCAGCCAAATCTAAACAATGCGTTGGCTTTCTTACATACTTTGTCTCTTTGCCCACATTATTCATCATTCTCAAATTAAAGAGTCTCAATGAAGAAAGCACCAATGGATTATCCAAAGCGTCTTTAAACGCTGCTTGATTTAGTAAAAGTGCAATTACATCCCCTTCTGTTTTTTCTATGAATACGTCTCTTAGTGCAAATTTAAAAGGAGTTATTTGATTTACAAGTGAATCAACTCCATTCTGCTTCAAGTATCTTAGATAGGGTAACTTAGATGCATATATCATGAAAGATAAAGGTTTGTCTTCCTCCTCAAATATAGATAATACAGGCACTGCATTAATATTAACTCTAGAAATACAACCTGCTTTTTTAAGATGATTAGGCAAACAAGTTATTGTCCAATAATTATATTCACTTGCCAAAAAATTGGGAATAGTAGACTTAAAATAGGCTGATAACAATTGAATCACCTCTTCGTAATATGGCTTCTCTTTAAAAAGCAAAAACCTATCTTTAAAACTTTCCCGCACAATTGTATTATCAAACTTCTGTCCCGACAACTTGTTGTAGTTTAAATCATTTATCCATCTTTGTTGACAAGCTTCGTTAAATATATTTGTAAAGTCAATCTGTTTCAGATTGCGAATTCTTAAACTGTTTGTTTCAAAAGTACTGATTGTCTTATTCTCTTCTGATAATAATAAATCTACTTCAACCGGTTTAAAGTAAATAGTTCTTATGTCACTATAGTTCTTGTTGTGTTGCTTTATTCTTGTATTAATTTTCTTTGCCTGCCCAATGTAGTATTCGTTATTACTGAATTCAAGTATATAAACTCCACTACACTTCTCATCTTGTAAATTTACAAAACCAATGTCGCTAAACTCATGGGTTTTATCAAGAGATTTGATGTTTGAAAACTCAGCTACTCTAGCACTATTTAAACTCTCTATCTCTTCAATTTTATCTATTTCTGTCGATAACAGCTCAGCAATATCTCTACTTGCTTTTTCATTTTGGTTTGTAAGGTGATACAGTTCTACACGTAGTTTTAAAACTTCCTCATCCTTATTATCTAATAAATATGCAGAAAAGTGTTCAATACTTTTTTCATAGTTCTCTAAGCAAGCGTAAATATGGCCTATATAGTAGTTGCTAGAACTAAGTTTTGGTTCTATAAATAACGACTTCTTAAAGTCAGCAAGAGCTAATTTATCATCACTTTTATAATAGTAGCATCTACCTCTATTAAACCACCCTTGTACATATTCTGAATTCAATTCAATAGATTTCGTAAAGTCTATTATAGCTTTATCATACTCTTCTATTTCTATATATGCCCAACCCCTCGTACCTAGAAACAAGTAATCCGACTTGTCTAATTCTATTTTAGAGCTGCAATAATCTATTACGCTAGCATAGTCTTTATCTTCGATATACTTTGTTAACGTTGCTTTATCTTCTTTGGTCATGGGTGGTTATACTTTTTGTAATTTGTCTGCTAGCTCCCCCTCGTTTCCGAACGAAGGGGTAGAGGTTAATTGTTTGCAACAATTATAACGTTAACGCACTATTCTGTCATTATTGATATTGTTAGCAATTATCATTTTGCGTTGCAAATGCAGGACTACTATTTTACACATTTACCAACTTGTCTCTTAGCGTTGCAAACGCTAAACCA
>JAAZCL010000146.1 GCA_012513315.1 Bacteroidales bacterium
ATGGTTGAAGAGAGTTTAATGAAACAAATTGTAATACGTACATTTGAAAGACAAGAAAATGAGCTGAGCCGACTAGAGAAACTGCAAACCAATCTGCACGATAGCGTTGAAAAGCGCACAAAGGTTTCTGTTTTCGCAAACCTAATTATGGGTGCTACTTTTAATGGTGGGTATATAACAGCATTTATTTGGAGCGCATACGGACTAGCAGCTAAAGCAATAACTTTTGGTACTGTTACAGCATATTTGCAATTGGTTAATAGAATTCAACGTCCATTGTTCGACTTAATTAGATTGCTTCCATCTATTGTTTCTGCCAAAACCGCCATCGAAAGGTTGGTTTTTCTAACAGGTTTTGAAATGGAAAGCAACGAAGAAAAAATTCTATTGGAAGGTAGTGTTACTTTAAAGCTAAAGGACATACGATTTGCTTATTCGGATGAATCTCAGCCTCTATTTTCTGATTTTTCTATGGAAGTAAAGCCAGGCACTATGGTTGCAGTTATGGGTGAAACAGGTGTAGGCAAAACTACCCTTTTACGTTTACTATTAGCACTTGTTAAACCAGACTCGGGAAGTATTACTATAGAAGATGAAACACAATCTGCAGAAGTATCAGAAAGAACTCGTTCAAACTTTGTGTATGTACCACAAGGAAATTCTCTTTTTAGTGGCACAATACGCGAAAACCTACTACTGGGAAATTCAGAAGCTGATGAAGCTGAACTACAAAAAGTATTATCCATTGCATCTGCCCAGTTTGTGTATGATTTGCCTGAAGGTTTAAATACAAAATTGGGCGAAAATGGTGCAGGCGTGTCTGAAGGTCAGGCTCAACGCATTGCCATAGCACGCTCGCTTTTGCGACCCGGAAAGATACTGCTATTGGATGAAGCAACTTCGGCATTGGACCCTGAGACTGAGCGAAGTTTTTTAGTTAATCTAAAAAAAGAGATTGGCAACCGTACAGTGATTTTTATTACGCACCAACCAGAAGTTGCGAGGTTTTGTGATTACACATATAGTTTAAGTGATTAATAGCTGATTGTATAATGCAAACATCTTTTTAGCTTTTTCATCCCATGATAGTTCACGTTGTAATAATTTACAGTTAGTAGATAAATCTTCTAGTAAAAACCTATCTGCATGAAACAGGTTTAAATATTTTGCAAAATCACTAACAGATTTATGAGGATTTGTGAGTGGAACTTTGCGACCTACGGCATTATTTATAATTGCTCCAAAACCACACGTATCAAAACACAAAACCGGTAGTCGATTACTTATTGCTTCTAAGACGACTGTGGATGTATCTTCACTTACACTAGTAAAAAATAACAGATCTGCTTCACTCATAGCTTTTTGAATAGTTATATTAGGCTGACTTCCATGCCAAATGACCTGATTTGTTATATTTAAATCTACTGTTATCTTTTTTAAAGTCTTGACTTGACTCTCATTACCTCCACCATATATATTTAAAATTATTTTTTTATTATTAGTTTCAGCCAATGATTTTAATGCCAAAGGCAACTGTTTTCTATAGTCAAACTTTCCTACCCATAACACTTTCAAGTTCTCAGAAAGAAATCTAATTGTTGGTACATCATCAGTTATAAATGTTCCCGTTTCAGGTATAATGATTGAGTTTAATTTCTTATGTTTTTTTATTGCCATTTGAGAGTCTGGAATAGAACTAACAAGTAATTGGGCACGCCTTAGAGCTCTGTTAACCCTAATATCATATTTAAGTTGCAGAATATTAATAATATTTTTGAGCCTATTAACAACAATAGTTTTCTTTTTTGCTCCTTTAAGATATGCTACAGGAAATTGTTTTAAACCTCCAATTGGCCCCCATACAAAAGGAATATCACCGATTTTCCATAAATATCCTGGCTCTCTAAAACCAATCATATTTAATTGATGCATAATATCTATATTGTGTTCTGATATAATTTGTTTTGCAATTTCCAGAGTTTTTTTCTGCCACTTCTTGTAATGAGTGTAAAATCTCCAGTCCCCCTGATTTCTGGCCATCTCTCTCACTTCTTCGGATACTGGATTATAGTAAAATTTAAGATTCTCTTTCTGTGGGAGTTTAGTAATAGCCTCTTCAATTTTTGGTTTAAACTCCTCTTCAGTAATAATGTGCAATTCACAGTATTTTGCTAAATGAATGCACCAATTCCATCCCATACCAGGTTCACTACCCCTATCAGGAGAACAAGCATATGCATTAACAAGAACTTTTAATTTATTCATCTCTTTATCTGTTAATTATAATGTCAGGTAAAATAGAAGCATCAAGTTTAGGGTCATATTTGTTTGTTTCAATACCAGTTACTGGCTCCATATTTTCATAAATCCACCAAGATTTCACACTTATACCCTCTCGGTTTGTATAATTTACAGTATTGTTCTCTACTGTTATCGAGTGAGAAGGACCTGATTGCTTTTCAGACCAATTACAGATACTAATAGCTACATTCGTAAAGTATTGTTGTTTAGCATATACTTTATTATTTCTAAGTGTCATATTATTTCCACCACCAATACCAATTCCATATTGTCCTGGATCCACTAAGATATTATCTTCAGCTATTTGATAAGATCCTCCTAAATCACCTAAGAGTATACCACCTCCAGAAAGCGATGGACCGCCACCTCTTAACCAATTACTTTTAATCACAATTGGGCTTTGCTTGATGCCGTGTGACTGATAAATATTTATTATATCTTCTGGTGAACTTTCTCCAAAAACATTTTCTACAACATTATAGCTCACACTATTGTCACTCCCTGTTACAC
>JAAZCL010000147.1 GCA_012513315.1 Bacteroidales bacterium
TGGTTTACTTCGTAGATCTTCCTCGTTCAACACCTCTAGAATAGAACATCTCTATTTTGAGGAATGGGTTAAAGACATGAAAAAAGAGAGACTTGTTGAACTTCATTATGCAGACATGACCGACTCAAGCTCACTTATAAGAGTGATACAAACAATTCAACCTCACGAAATTTACAACCTAGCTGCTCAAAGCCATGTGAAAGTAAGTTTTGATGTTCCTGAATACACTGCCGAGACAGATGCTGTAGGCACTCTTCGTTTATTAGAAGCTGTGCGTATTTTAGGCTTAGAAAAGAAAACGAGAATTTATCAAGCATCCACATCAGAGCTTTATGGATTAGTACAAGAGGTGCCTCAAAGCGAGACAACTCCTTTTTATCCGCGTAGTCCCTATGGTGTAGCAAAACTATATGGTTTTTGGATTACAAAAAATTATAGAGAATCGTATAATATGTTTGCTGTTAACGGCATATTGTTTAATCATGAAAGTGAACGTCGTGGTGAAAATTTCGTTACTCGTAAAATTACTCTAGCAGTTGCCCGAATTGCACATAACGAGCAGGATAAGCTATACTTAGGCAACTTGGGTGCCAGAAGAGATTGGGGTTATGCAAAAGATTATGTCGAATGTATGTGGCTTATGCTTCAACACCATACACCCGAAGATTTTGTAGTAGCAACAGGCGAGATGCATACTGTACGTGAATTTTGTACTCATGCATTTGCCGAGGCCGGAATCAATATCCAGTGGGAGGGAGAGGGTATTGACGAAAAAGGTATTGATGCTAACAGTGGCAAGGTATTAGTTGAGGTAGATTCAAAGTATTTTAGACCTGCAGAAGTAGAGCAGTTACTTGGTGATCCAACTAAGGCGCGAGAAGTACTTGGATGGAACCCTCGATCCACTTCATTCGAAGAGCTAGTGCGACTTATGGTAAGATCTGATATGTTGTATATTAAACAACAGAAAGCAAAGGAGGCAGTAATACTTGAATAATAAACTTCTGTATATATTTAATACAGTTCGGGTTGAATTATAATAAATTATAGAATGAATAAAGATAGTAAAATATATGTTGCTGGACATAGCGGATTGGTAGGCTCGGCTATTTGGAGAAATTTACTTTCTAAAGGTTATAATAATCTGGTAGGAAAATCTCATGAGGAGTTAGATCTGTTAGATAGCAATGCCGTAAAAAGGTTTTTTGATGATGAAAAACCAGACTATGTAATTCTTTCAGCTGCCTTTGTAGGTGGAATCATTGCCAACAACACTTACCGTGCCGATTTTATATATAAAAACTTGCAAATCCAGAACAATGTTATTTTCGAAAGCTATAAACATAAAGTTAAGAAACTATTGTTCCTCGGTAGCAGTTGTGTATACCCCAAAGAAGCACCCCAACCATTAAAGGAAGAGTATCTTCTCACTTCTCCTCTCGAATACACAAACGAGCCATATGCCATAGCAAAGATTGCCGGACTTAAGATGTGCGAGAGTTTTAATATACAATATGGTACAAA
>JAAZCL010000148.1 GCA_012513315.1 Bacteroidales bacterium
CAATCCGCTTGGAAGTGTTACAACTTCTGCTCTTTTTGCGTTTTCGGCCATGTAGTCTTCACCTTCTGCAATGGCTGACTCGTATTGACCTTTTAGTTCTTCTTCCTGACGAGCCATTTGCTCTTCTTGTGCTTTCTCAAACTCACCCTGAACCAACTCATTTGCTTCTGCCTTACTAATTGCTAAGTTTTGGTTTTTAAGAGTTGAAACTAATCCTGCAAGAAGTTGGTCTGTATTTGCTTTTGTATCGGAGTCTTCACCATATAACATGGTGTTAAACTGTGGAAGCATTTGCTGTGAGAACTGTACACCAATGCTAAGACCGTGTGCATAAGCCGATTCCTCGTCTAAATTAATTGCATCCTTCATACCTTTGATGAACTCATTTAATTTAGGTCCGTTGATTTTGTTTATGGAGTCAATTTTTGATTCCATTTCTTTCTGTAGAACAATTCTCTGTGTTGAGTCGGCTGCAGCCATTCTCATTTGATAGTCGTACTCGATATTAGTAGTGCTGGTTATAACACCTGCTTGCTCCAAGAACTGCGCTAACCCCTGATCTGCCATCGAAACGCCGTATGCATATGATACGCTATCGACAGAATTTTTTAGTGAGGTTTTTGGTGTTGATGCTCCCCCGCAAGAAACCATCATTACAGCCAAAACAGCTAAGATGCTGAATGTTGCTAAAATTGTCTTTTTCATTTTCCTTTTAAATTATATAATACTTATTAATCAATTATTTACTGAATTACTCTATACCCAATAATTCAACTTCAAATATCAATGTTGAATTGGGTTCAATTGAGTTACCAGCACCTTGCGAACCATAGGCAAGGTTTGAAGGTATAAACAATTTCCATTTAGATCCAACACTCATCAGTTGTAATGCTTCTACCCAGCCTTTAATAACATGATTAACTCCAAACACAGCGGGTTCTCCTCTTTGCACTGAACTATCGAAAACAGTTCCATCCAAAAGAGTGCCATGATAGTGACATTTTACACTTTCTGTAGCTTTTGGCTTTGGACCGTTTCCTTCGGTTAATATCTCGTATTGCAATCCACTTGGAAGTGATACAACATTATCTTTCTTACTGTTTTCTTCTAGGAATGCAATTCCTGTTTCTAAATTTTTATTCAACATTTCTTCTTGTTGTTTACTAAAATATTCTTGCAACGTTTGGTTAGCTTCTTCTGGGCTCATTGAGGTGCTTTCGTTATTAATTACTTCTGTGAATGCTTTCACAAAAGATTCTACCTCAATATTTCTTAAACCTGAATTCATTAGATTTGAGGCCATACTCATCCCAATTGCATAACTTATTTTGTCCATTTACTTTAATCTTTTAAAATATTTGGGTACAAAAGTACGATTTTAATTAGAATGAACACGTAATAAAGAGATAAATGTTTGATATTAATATAGGATATGTCATTAAGTTATCGTGATAAAGCAGTGTAATCTCTATACTTTGTCTGTATCAATTCCTGATTAACCAGGTATCAACACTGTACCCACTCCGTATCATCCCTGTATATATACAGAGTTGATTAGGAGTTGGCAAGGAGCAAGTCAGTAGTTGGTGCCTACTGAGGGCAACTAGGCATTATCCATAAAACGACAGTTTATTGTAGATGAAACTTCAATATTAGATAAAATCTGACTATATTAGCAGTAATAAAATAATGAATTATGAAGAAGAGGCTTGTAATATTAACTGGTGCGGGAATGAGTGCAGAGAGTGGAATTGCAACTTTCAGGGATTCGGGTGGTCTTTGGGATAAGTATCCTGTGGAACAAGTTGCTACCCCGGAGGCTTTTCGTGCTAATCCAGAATTGGTACTTGAATTTTATAATGTAAGAAGGAGGGAGTTGCTGAATACAAAACCTAATGCTGGACATTATAGTTTAGCTGAACTTGAAAAGGACTTTGAGGTTGACATCATTACTCAGAATATCGACAACCTCCATGAACAGGCAGGGAGCACTAGGGTTATTCATCTTCATGGGGAACTAATGAAATCGAGATCTACAGGTAATGAATTGGATGTATTTGATATAGATCCAGAAAAACCCGACTTACATATTGGGGATAAGTGCGGGAAAGGGTTTCAGTTACGTCCGCATATTGTATGGTTTGGCGAAATGGTGCCAATGATGGCTGAAGCTGAGGCCATAGTGAGGAAGGCAGACATCTTTGTGATTATTGGTACTTCAATGAATGTGTATCCGGCAGCTGGACTTTTGCATGATGTCAAAGCCAATGTTCCGGTTTATCTTATCGACCCAAAAGATGTGTCAACAAATAGGCGTGATATACATCACATCAAAAAAGGCGCTTCGGAGGGTGTTGAAGAATTAAAGATATTGATAAAGTAAATAACGGTTTTAAATATTAAACGAAGGACAGCGCATATTAGGTGTGCTGTTTTTTTTGTATTTTTGAATTCTAAGAATTAGAGATAGAGGTATCAATCGAATTATAAACAACTGAATATAAACTCTTGTGGCAAAAAAAATAGCAGAAACACCTATGATGAAACAGTTTGTTGAAATTAAAGCTCAACATCCTGATGCAATACTGCTTTTTAGAGTAGGCGATTTTTATGAAACATTTTCGGATGATGCCATATCGGCATCTGAAATATTGGGCATTACACTTACTAGAAGGGCAAATGGAGCAGCTCAGTTTGTAGAGTTGGCTGGTTTTCCTCATCATGCGCTTGATACGTATTTGCCCAAGCTTGTGCGTGCCGGTAGAAGGGTGGCTATTTGTGACCAGCTTGAAGATCCTAAGAAAACGAAAACGCTGGTAAAGAGAGGCATAACCGAGCTTGTTACTCCGGGGGTATCAATAAACGATTCTATCTTAAATCATAAAGAAAACAACTTCCTCTGTTCTATACACTTTGCAAAAGGTGCAGTTTATGGAATTTCATTTCTTGATATTTCAACAGGAGAGTTTTTAACTAGTGAGGGTAGCAGAGATAATATAGATAAGCTATTATCGAACTTCTCGCCAAAAGAGGTTCTTATTGAACGTGGGAATAAGAAGAAATTTAATGAAGCTTTTGGCAATGGGTGGTTGTTGTCGGAGCTTGACGATTGGATATTTACTGAGAGTACGGCACGTGATAAATTGTTGGGCCATTTTCAGACAGTTAATCTAAAAGGATTTGGTGTTGAGCACCTCGAACAGGGGATTATTGCGTCGGGGTCGATATTGCAATACCTCGATATTACCAAACACACCAATATTGAACATATAAACGCTCTTACAAGAATTGAAGAAGAGAGGTTTGTAAGACTCGACAAGTTTACTGCGCGTAACCTAGAACTGATTATGCCTCTTAATGAAGGGGGTAAGAGTTTACTGAATGTACTGGACAAAACAATTTCTCCAATGGGTTCTCGATTATTGAGGAGATGGATCATGTTCCCTTTAAGAGAACTAAAACAGGTGGAGGAGAGGCATAGTGTGGTTGAATATTTTTTTAAAGATGCCGAACTAAAGAAATTACTCTCTCAGCAGTTGGCGCTTATTGGCGATTTAGAGAGAATTATTTCGAAAGCTGCTGTTGGTAGAATTGGCCCACGTGAGGTTGTACAGCTAAAAGTGGCACTTAATGCAATTGAACCTATAAGGGATGCTTTCTTAAATTCAGATAACATTAGCCTTAAAACGCTTGGCAACCAACTAGATCCTTGCCCAGCTATTAGGGATAGAATTGAGAAGGAGCTAAAGCCCGATCCTCCTGCTTTGCTAAACAAGGGTGGTTATATCAACAAGGGAGTAAACAGCGAACTTGATGATTTAAGAGAAATTGCTTACTCTGGCAAAGACTATCTTGTACAACTACAGCATCGCGAGAGTGAGAGAACTGGTATTCCTTCTCTTAAAGTGGCCTTTAACAATGTCTTTGGTTATTATATTGAAGTTAGAAATACTCACAAGGATAAGGTTCCTGCAGAATGGACGCGTAAGCAGACTCTGGTTAGTGCCGAGCGTTATATAACAGAAGAGCTAAAGGTTTATGAAGAGAAGATATTGGGTGCAGAGGAGAAAATTACAGCACTCGAAAACATGATATACAATGAATTGGTATTGGGTTTGATTGAGTATATACCGGTGATTCAGAATAATGCTAATATAATTGCAAGGGCCGACTGCCTTTTGTCTTTCACTAATGTTGCACAGGAGTTTAAGTATATTCGCCCGAAAATAGATGAGACGGATGTTATAGATATAAAAAATGGTCGTCACCCTGTAATCGAAAGACAGCTTCCACTTGATGAGCCATATATTGCAAATGATGTGTATTTGAACAATGATGAGCAGCAAATACTGATTATAACTGGTCCCAATATGGCTGGTAAATCGGCACTACTGCGACAAACTGCTCTTATTGTTTTACTTGCACAGATAGGTTCTTTTGTGCCTGCAGAATCGGCAACTATTGGATTGGTTGACAAAATATTTACGCGTGTGGGCGCCTCAGATAATATATCTCTTGGTGAGTCTACATTTATGGTGGAGATGAATGAGGCGGCAAATATTCTTAATAATATTACAGATAAAAGTCTTGTTTTGTTTGACGAACTGGGTAGAGGTACTAGCACCTACGATGGTATATCGCTGGCATGGGCAATTGTTGAGTATATTCATGAGAACCCTACTGCCACGGCCAAAACCTTGTTTGCCACTCACTATCATGAGTTAAACGAAATGGAGAAATCTTTTAAGAGGATAAAAAACTTTAATGTAGCAATTAAGGAAATTGACAATAAAATTATATTACTTAGAAAATTAGTGCCTGGTGGTAGTGAACATAGTTTTGGTATTCACGTGGCCAGAATGGCTGGTATGCCCCAGAGTATAACAAAACGAGCCGATAATATATTATCGCAGATGGAATCTGCAAACAGGCAGGGTGAGATAAACCGACCAATTCAAGATTTTGTGGAAAAACAGGAGGGGTATCAGTTGAGTTTTTTCCAGCTGGATGACCCACTACTTACAATGGTTAGAGATGAGATAATAAATCTGGATGTTAACAATTTAACCCCTATGGAAGCACTGAATAAGCTTAACGACATTAAAAAGATTTTAAAAGGAAAATAAGAAACTAGTGGTTTTAACATTAAACAATATGCGTTGAAGTTTGTTTTATTGCTAACAAACCAGAACTTGAACTATATTTTTTAAATTGACAAACTGAGAATTTATGAAACTAAAAAAACTTTTTTTCGTGGGCCTGCTTATTGCAGCATTTACAACAACAGTTAGCGCACAAAACTACAATACTGCATTTGGCGTTAGATTGGGATACGACAGCGGTATTACATTGAAGCACTTTTTTGCTCCGGCAAATGCAGCAGAGTTTATTCTTTCTGCATCTCCACGCTGGTTTCAGTTAACCGGACTGTATGAATATCAGCAACCGGTACCTGGGGCACCAAATTTAGACTGGTACGTGGGTCTTGGAGCTCATATTGGTGGTATTCACAAAAACAAACATCATTATGATGGATCTTTTCTTCTAGGTGCCGACCTTATAGGTGGTTTGGAATATATATTCCCCAGTGCTCCTTTTAATGTGTCGCTCGACTGGAAGCCATCTTTTAACTTTACTATTGGTTATAACGATTACTGGTTTAGTGGTATCGCTTTAAGCTTGCGCTACACATTCAGATAGTAAACAAGACAGATATTTTTTAAAACCGCTTTCAGATGAGAGCGGTTTTTTTCATTAAAAAATATGTACTTTTGTAGGTATGCAGAAAAATGAAACAAATAGTGAAACGTCCATACTCACAAATCTTAATGATGCACAAAGAGCTGCTGTTGAGTTTTGCGACGGCCCATCGCTTGTGATAGCTGGAGCGGGATCGGGAAAGACACGTGTATTAACTTATAAAATAGCCTATTTGCTTGAACAGGGCCTACCACCCTACTATATATTATCATTAACTTTTACCAATAAAGCAGCCAGAGAGATGAAATCTCGTATTGCTGAGCTTGTTGGCGAGAAAAAGGCAAGAAGCTTGTGGATGGGTACCTTTCATGCAATTTTTGCCAGAATATTACGAAAGGAGGGTGAAGCGATTGGATTTAAACCTAACTTCACCATTTTTGACACTGCAGACTCTAGAAATCTTATTAAATTGATAATAAAAGATATGAAGCTGGACGATAAACAGTATCGTCAGAATGCAATTCATGGGCAAATATCGAAAGCTAAAAACAGTCTTATTACCCCTGCCATGTATGCCGCTAATAGCGAATTATTGGAATACGACCGCCGAGCAAGGCAACCACAGTTATTTGAGATTTATCAACGTTATCAAAACAGGTTGAGAGCGGCTAATAGTATGGACTTTGATGATCTTTTGATGTACACAAACATTTTGTTTCGTGATAATAAAGACATACTTGAGAAGTATAGAAATCAGTTTCAGTATATTTTGGTTGATGAGTATCAGGACACTAACTTCTCTCAACATCTTATTGTAAAACAAATTGCTGATGCGCATAACCGTGTTTGTGTGGTGGGCGACGATGCTCAGAGTATTTATTCATTTAGGGGTGCAAATATTGACAATATACTGAATTTTAAATCAAACTTCCCAGAAACTAAAGTTTTTAAGCTTGAGCAGAACTACCGCTCTACTCAAAATATTGTGAACGCAGCCAACAGCTTAATCAGACAGAATACCGAGCAGATTGAGAAGGATGTATTCTCTGAAAATGAAGTTGGCGATAAGCTGGAGATATTGGGCACGTTCTCTGATTTTGAGGAGGGGCTTGTTGTAGCAAACAAAATTGCGCGCATGAGACTTGAGCAGCATGATGTATATAGCGATTTTGCTATTCTTTACCGTACTAATGCTCAATCTAGAATATTTGAGGATGCATTGAGGAAGAAGAATATTCCGTATAGAATTTATGGAGGAAAGTCTTTCTATCAACGCAAAGAGATAAAAGATGTAATTTCGTATTTCCGACTTATAGTAAATCCATCGGATGAGGAAGCTTTTAGACGAGTAATTAACTACCCAACAAGGGGGCTGGGCAACGTTACGGTAGGTAAGATAACCTCTGCTGCAGAGCTGCATGGTGTTAGCCTTTGGGAGGTACTTAGCTCTCCCATTGATTATAATCTTGAGATTAACGCGGGAACTAGAAACAGGCTTGGCGTTTTCCACTCTCTTATTTCAGGGTTTATTGAGCAAAGGGATTCCATCTCGGCATATGACATAGCACAGGAGGTGATTAAGAAATCGGGTATTTCGCATGAGGCTTATAGCGATCTTACGCCAGAGGGGTTGAGTCGTTCGCAAAATATTCAGGAGCTTATTAATGCGATAGAGGAGTTTGTGTCGACTAGACAAGAGGAGGGAGATGAAGAGATTTCTCTTGCCGATTTCCTTTCAGAGGTGTCTTTGTTAACCGACCAAGACACAGAGGATGATGAAGAGGCACAAAAAGTTACTCTTATGACAGTGCACTCTGCCAAAGGGCTTGAGTTTAATCATGTATTTGTTGTTGGCATGGAAGAAGATTTGTTTCCGTCAGCAATGGCAAAATCGGAGAATAGGGGTCTGGAAGAAGAGAGAAGACTATTTTATGTTGCTCTTACAAGAGCACGAAAAACGTGTACTGTAACCTATGCTAAGAGTAGGTTTAAGAACGGACAAACTAATTCTGCAAAAATGAGCAGATTTTTAACGGAGATTGATCAGGCTTATGTATCTGATGAGAGTATTCTGAATTATAGCGGTAAAGAAACAAGTAGTACTGATGACTTTTGGGGTAATATGCGCGAGCAAAGAGTAAAACGAGAAAGTTTAGGGCGTGCTACTATTAGAGATAGAGCACCGCAAAGAACTCCAGAGAGAAGAGGAAACATTGTGTCTGTAAATAATGCAGCTCCCTCCATGCCTCTCTCGCAAGAAGCGAAAGAGTTGCAGGTTGGGAACATCATAGAACATGAGAGATTTGGACGTGGTGAGGTAACCTCTATCGAATTGAGCGGAAATGATAGACGAGCATTTGTTGAATTTGAATCGGCTGGAAAGAAACAACTCTTGCTAAAATTTGCTAAATTCAATATTATAGAATGATTAATTCTCGCTATGGCATAATACAAGTAAACTTTATTATGCTCATTTAGCTTAACGAAATAGTTCTTATATCTCGAGAAGTGATTTCTCTCCGCTACTACCACTAAATAATAAATCGGTTGGATTTTCAAGCAGCTTTTTTATTCTTAGCAAGAAGCTCACCGAGTCTTTGCCATCTACAACCCTGTGATCATATGATAAAGCAATATACATCATTGGGCGAACAACAACCTGCCCATCTATTGCAATTGGGCGCTCGAGGATGTTGTGCATTCCAAGAATTGCCGACTGTGGTGGATTGATAAGGGGTGTTGACATCATAGAACCAAAAACACCTCCATTTGTAATAGTGAAAGTTCCGCCCGTCATTTCAGGAATAGATAACTTACCTGTTCGTGCTTTTTCAGCTAATGAAGCTATCTCCTTTTCTATATCGGCAAGGCCCATATTTTCTACGTTTCTTACCACTGGCACCATTAGTCCCTTTGGTGCACTTACAGCAACAGAAATATCTGTATATTCAAATGAAACGAGGTTTTCTCCATCAATTATACTGTTTACATTGGGAAACTCCTGAAGTGCTACGGAGGCTGCTTTCATAAAGAAAGACATTATACCTAGTTTGATTCCGTGTTTCTCTGTAAACTGAGCTTGATTTCTTTTACGAATATCCATTATGGGTTTCATGTCAACCTCATTGAAAGTGGTTAGCATGGCTGTTTCGTTCTTCACTGAGACTAGTCGCTCGCTCAACTTTCGGCGCAGAGAGCTCATTCGCTCGGTTTTAGATTCTCTGCTTGCTGGTTTTCTCAATCCGGCTGAGACATTACTTTGAGTGGATGTATCAGCGGTATTAAGAATAGCTTCAACATCCTCGCTTCTGAGTCTTCTTATACCATCAATTACATCATCTAGCGATAGGTTATTCTCATCCATCACTTTCTGAGCTAAAGGAGTAACCTTAACATTATCATATTTTGTTTCAGTTTTCTCTTCCTCAACTTGTTCAGCAACGGTTGCAACAGGTTTATCCTCTTTTTCAACAGACTGCTCTACCTCTTCTGCTTTTGCTTCCTCTTCAGAGGCCGGCTTGGTCTTGTCAGCATCTTTATTGCTCTCGATGCCAGCAGTTATGTCTGTATCTATTGTGCAGGCAACAGAACCCACCTCTAGCATATCACCTTCTTTTGCTTTAAATGATATTTTTCCCGATTCATCTGCAATAAGCATAAGAGTTGCCTTATCTGATTCAAGTTCGGCAATTTCGGTGTTTTTTTTGACTACATCTCCATCTTTTACTAGCCAATGGAATAGCTCGACATGCGTAATAGATTCGCCTGGACTTGGTATTTTAATTTCTATAATTGCCATTGTATTATACTGATTTTATTGAGACTGAATTTTGTAATTTATGTGTATCCTTACTCAAATGCTTTGTTGATAATAACTGTTTGATTGATTTTGTGAAGCGCAGTTAACCCTTCGGCAGTAACACCACTTGCAGGGCGAGCTATGACATTGATCTTATAATGGGTTAGTTGGTGTTTGATAAATTGAGCAGCACCCATATTTAACGGCTCTTCTTGCACCCATACCACCTCTACATCTTTTGGATAACTACTTAATGCTTTGTTGAGCTGTTTCTCTGGAAATGGATAAAGTTGCTCGACTCGCATTATAGAAATATCATCTACCTTTTTTTCTTTACGTGTAGCAGACAGTTCATAATATATCTTTCCTGTGCAAAGCAAGACTCTTCTAACCTTTGAATGGTTGCTAATCTCTTTATCTGATATCAACTCATGAAATTTATCTTCTGTGAAATCTTCTATAGTTGAAACGCATTCGGGATGACGCAACAAACTCTTTGGAGTGAATACTATTAATGGAGAGCGGAAATCTCTTTTAAGCTGACGACGCAATGCATGAAAAAGATTGGCAGGAGTGGTGCAATTTACAACCTGCATATTATTGTTGCCACATAATGTAAGGAAACGCTCCATTCGGCCGCTTGAATGCTCGGCACCCTGCCCTTCGTAACCGTGAGGAAGGAACATCACTAGTCCAGATTTTAAACCCCATTTTTCTTGGGCAGACGAAATGTATTGATCTACAATTACCTGACCCACGTTGTAGAAGTCGCCAAACTGCGCTTCCCAAATTGTTAACCCATCGGGATGGGCCAGCGAATAGCCATACTCGAAACCCAATATACCATATTCACTAAGCATTGAGTTGTAAACACGCACCTGTTCGTGCTCGCCACCAATGTTCTTTAATGGAAAATATTTTGTTGTATCATCATCTTCTGTTACAATTTCGGCATGACGATGTGAGAAGGTTCCCCTTTCGGAGTCCTGACCACTTAATCTTACTGTATGCATTTCTTTGGCAAGTGACACATATGCCATTAGCTCGCCCATAGCCCAATCGAACGAGTTAGATTCAATCATTTCGGCACGCTGAGCAAACAAACGTGTGGTTTTATTAAAGAACTTTCTATCATCCGGAAGTGTAGTTATACGTTTTGCCAAATCGAGAAACAACTCACGCGATATATTGGTATCGACCTCTTTCTGAAAATCCTTGGCACCAGGCAGTTTAAAATGTTTGTTCTTTTCGGATAAGAACGGTTGAAAGTTAATCTTATTGGATTTTACAGATTCTTCGTATGATTCATCGAGTGTATTGTGGAAGTTTTGCACCTTGTTATCGAACTCAGATGAATTTATAATATTTTCGCCTATTAATTTTTCGGCATATATATCACGTGGATTTTTATGCTTTGCAATTATATCATATAATCCCGGTTGTGTGAAACGCGGCTCGTCTCCTTCGTTATGCCCATATTTACGATAGGAAAGGAGATCGATAAATACATCTTGATTATACTTTTGACGAAACTCAAGTGCAAGCTTTGCAACGTATACCATAGCTTCTACGTCATCACCATTGACGTGAAAAACGGGCGACTGAGTAACTTTTGCTATATCGGTGCAATAAGTGCTTGATCGGGCTTGCAAATAATTGGTAGTAAAACCTACCTGGTTATTAATCACTATGTGAATGGTTCCGCCAGTTTTGTATCCATCGAGTTTTGAGAACTGTATGGTTTCATACACAACGCCCTGACCTGCTATTGCTGCATCTCCATGCACAACTATAGGTAATACTTCTTCGTAGTTTAAATTATGATCGTTTTCGAGTTTGGCACGAGCTATTCCTTGCACGAGTGGCCCCACTGCTTCGAGGTGAGATGGGTTTGGGGCAAGATTAACTTTAATAGAGCGACCTTCATAATCTATTACATTGCTGTATCCCAAGTGGTACTTAACATCTCCATATTTAATTTCCTCGTCATAATTTTGAGCGTTGAACTCACGAAACACCTCGGAGTAGGGCTTTTTCATAATATTGGTGAGCACATTTAGTCGCCCCCTATGTGCCATGCCTATAATAATATCATTTACGTTATATTCGCCTCCACGAGATATTATAGCATGGAGTGCAGGTATAATAGACTCTGAACCCTCTAATGAAAACCGCTTTTGCCCTACAAATTTCCTATGCATATAATCCTCAAAGCCAGATGCTTCTACAAGAAGTTCTAATATGCGCAACTTAGGCTCTGCAGGCAATTTTTCTTTGTTATGGCTAAACTCCATCTTTTCTTGAAGCCATCGCACTTTATCGGGGTTAGTCATGTATCTATACTCAACTCCGATAGATCCACAATAAGTTTCTTCGAGACGAGAAAGTATATCTCTGAGTTTTGCTTTTCCAAGGCCAACCTCTTTGCCGGCCGCAAACTCTACATCTAGATCTTTTTCTGAAAGATTGAAGTTTTCTAAAGCAAGAGTTGGTGAGTAGCTCCTTCTTGACCGCACTGGATTAGTTTTGGTAAAAAGATGCCCTCTTCTTCGATATTGAGTTATAAGCCTCATTACTTCCAGCTCCTTGTTGGAGTCAATTAATACTCCATTACCATTTGGCTTAATTGGGTATTGGGAGGTTGCTAATTCGAAGCCTTGAAAGAAATATCGGAAGCTCTCGTCTACGTTTTCTGGGGCTTCTTTGTATTTTTTGTATAACTCTACTATTGCTTCGAATTCCATAGTTTCAAATTTATTGTCGGCATTCATTGGTGGATACAGCTTAATATTTATATATAAATAGTAAAGATGCCTATTTTGTTCATATCAAACAAAGATTAAATATAGATTCGATGGCTAGTAGATTATAATTATATAATTATGGCTTTTAAATATTCAGGAAAAATGCTATATTTGAACTCTCTAATCGAACTATAAGATAACTAATTACACATATTAATATTAAAAATTATTCAATGACAAAAAGTGCTTTACAAATTGCTAGGGCTGACTATGCACCTAAGATGCCTTCAGACTTAAGGGGTAATGTAAAATTAGTAGAAGGAGCCGCTACTGAATCTCTGTCGGACCAGGAAGAAATAAAGAAACTTTTTCCTAATACTTACGGACTGCCTATAATTAAGTTTGTTCAGGACGAAGGAGAAGTTGGAATTTCAGAGCCTATAAATATGGGAGTTATTCTTTCAGGCGGACAAGCTCCAGGTGGACATAATGTTATTGCTGGTATCTTTGACGGTATTAAAAAATTGAACAAAGACAGTAAACTATATGGTTTTTTATTAGGACCCGCTGGCTTGATAAATCATCAGTACAAAGAACTTACAAGTGAAATTATAGAGGAATATCGTAACACTGGTGGGTTTGACATCATTGGGTCGGGACGTGATAAACTGGAGACAAAAGATCAGTTTGACAAGGGTTTGGAGATACTAAAAAAGCTTGATATTAAAACTCTGGTAATTATTGGTGGTGACGATTCAAATACAAACGCTGCCGTATTAGCAGAATATTATAAATCTATTAATGCAGGTGTGCAAGTGATTGGTTGCCCTAAAACTATTGATGGTGACCTTAAGAACGATTATATAGAAACATCTTTTGGTTTTGATACAGCATGTAAAGTTTATTCAGAACTAATTGGTAATATTCAGCGCGACTGTAATTCGGCTCGCAAATACTGGCACTTTATAAAAGTGATGGGACGTTCTGCGTCGCACATTGCTCTTGAATGTGCTCTTCAAACACATCCTAACATCTGCATCGTTTCTGAGGAGGTAGAGGCTAATGAATCGTCTCTAGACGACATAATTGAATACATAGCTAGTGTTATTGCAAAAAGAGCTGAGAATGGGCTTAATTTTGGATCAGTTATTATTCCTGAAGGGCTTATTGAATTTATCCCTGCTATAAAGAGTCTGATTAGTGAACTTAACGATTTCCTTGCTCATAATCAGGAAGAATTTGACCTTGTTCGCCGCTCTGCTAAGCGTGAATATATTATAAGCAAGCTTAGCTCTGTGAACTCTGAAGTATATGCTAGTTTGCCCGAAAGTGTAGCTCGTCAACTTACATTAGACAGAGACCCACATGGCAATGTGCAAGTTTCACAGATTGAGACAGAGAAACTTCTTGCAGAAATGGTTGGCAAAAAGCTAAAACAATGGGCTGAAGAAGGAAAGTATGTTGGTAAATTTGCAAGCATTACTCACTTCTTTGGTTATGAAGGTAGATGCGCTGCACCATCAAACTATGATACAGATTACTGCTATACTCTTGGATATACAGCATCTATGCTTGCAGCTGCAGGCAAGACCGGTTATATATCTTCTGTTAGAAACTCTACAGCTAAGGCAGAGGAGTGGGTTGCAGGTGGTGTACCTACCACAATGATGCTTAATCTTGAGCGTCGTCATGGTGAGATGAAGCCAGTTATTCAGAAAGCACTTGTTGAATTGGAAGGAGAACCATTTTTATATTTCAAGAGTCAACGCCAAAAATGGGCATTGGAAACAGACTATGTTTATCCAGGACCAATTCAATATTTCGGACCTACAGAAGTATGTGATCAGCCAAGCAAAACATTGCAGCTTGAGCAGACAGGAAAGATTGAAGGATAGTATTAAAAGACTTCTAAGATATGAATCTTAAAAGGGTCGTTCCAATTGGAACGACCCTTTTATATTGATGTACATTGAATACCTGTTTTAATATTTCTAGAAAAACCTGAAGCGGTTATCTACAACACCAAGTTCATCTTTAAGTGTTTCAATAGCCTGCATCTGTATTCTATATGCATTATTATTTAGTATCATCTCTTTTTGAGCTTCTTCATCATACTCGGCAGTACCTTCTGTACGATTAGCTACATTAGCTACAAAAACGCCTAGGTTGCCTTGCATTGGCCCTACTGTTTGTCCTATCGGAGCAAATGATGATACAGAGTTAATAACTGGTTCATATCCTATGCCAGTGATATTTTGAGTTGTAAAGTTTACGAATCTTACCGTGTCAACCATGCTGTTCATTGCCTCTGCATAATCTTCGAGAGAAGATAGATTCTTTTGACTTAAATCTGCAATTAGCTTTTCGGCTTTCTTGTCATTTATAAGTCTACTCTTTATACCCTCAGAAACTTCTGATAATGGAGTTGTTCCTGCTTTGACTTGCTCGTCTACTCTAGCTACAATCCTTAGGTTTGTAAGATCAAATTTCTTTACGGCTCCTATTTCCTTTTCATTAGCTGCCCAAGTAATAACTTGTCGTGATCCCTGAATCTGACCTAATGAAAAATCATTCGCAGAGAATGTCATAGATGGCATCACCATATATCCTTCTTCGGTGGCTAGCTCATTAAATTTCTTGCCAACATCTGGAGTAGATACGAATTGATTTAGTTTATTATCTATATTATTAGAGGTCTTCTCACTTGGTACAACCGGCATATCAACTACTGCGAGTTTGTACTTATTTACAGGGCGGGTTCTTTCTTCTACTTGAAATATAATCTCTTGCCCGGGAACAGACAATTTGATTGGTTGACCAACAGGTGCAGAGAATGCCTCTCTTACCATATTGACACCAAAAGGAAGAAGATCTAATTCTCTTGCCCAGCCTACATCTCCACCGTTAGAGTTTGGATTTAAACTATTTGCTACAAGAGCAAATGATTCACCACCTTGTATTAGGTTATAAATACTATCTACAAAGTTTGTAATTATTGAATCCTGACCTACTACAGAAGAGCTTGGAATAGCCATCATGCTTAGATGAACTGAGTCGGGAGCAATAGTTTTGTCAACTAATTTAAAAATCTGGAAAGAATCTCCTTCCCTTACAGGGCCATACATTTCATCAACAGCAGCAGTACGTGCAAAATCGAGTTGTGAGGGTGTAAGTAAATTCTCACCCATATAAACATCACGATAAGGAGTGTCTGAATAATCTGCAACTACAGCTGCAGGTGTTGATGTTGTTTGTAACTGCGCAAAAGCAGTTTCAGATTGTTTTGCTATTTCTGCGAAATCCTCATCGCTGGGATTAATTGGTAGTGTGAAGTAAGAAATCTTTACGAGTGGTGTTTCGATTTTAAATGATTTCTTGTGCTTATCGTAAAAGCTTTTAATTTCTTTATCTGTAACTGTTACGGCAGAGTCTGGAATAGTGAAATAACTCTGCATAACATATCCAAGTTCAGCATTTTGCTGAGACAAGTCGAATGATGTCTTAGCTTCTACATCATTTACAATTACAGCATTTGAAAGTAAAGAGATATACTTTTCTTCCAATCGTTGTGTGATAACCATATTTTCTATAAATAACCACAACGATTTATATTGATTTACTAGCTGTTGCTCCTGTGGATTGGGACTTGCAGTGTTTATTACATTTAAAAACTCTATAAGAGCCATGCGACTAAACATACCTGTTTGAGGATCTACAAAAAATGGTAATTGTTGTAAGATAGGAGAAATTGACTCTCCATGTACCAAATCGTTAATCTCTTCTTTAGATACTACTAACCCCAGGCTAGAAGCTTGATCTCCTAAAAGTTTGTTTCGTACCATTTGCTGATACACTGCTTCGCGAATTTGATAAGTTGTGTTTTCATCTAAGGAAGATTGACCACTAACCATTTTTTGGAACTCTTCGAATTCGGTAATTTTCTCTGCATATTGCTGGGTAGTTACAACTTCTCCATTTACTACGAATGCTCTATCACGAGCTCTACCCAAAAGTGTTGAACCTGAACTGAAAAGGTCTCCTAAAACAAAGGCGAGCAATGCTACACCTATAACTATAACCAATAGTGGTCCTCTGTTCCTGATATTTTGTAAAGTAGCCATATAAAATTTTTATTCAAATTAGGGCACGAAGTTAGTAAAAATAAAGCAGATAAAAATATATTATTTAAGTTAAATTGTCGATAACCATTCTCACTACTTCAATTTTACGCTCTGTGACTTTAAGTATTTTAAAAGTGTAATTTCTTATTTTTATAGATTCGTATGTTTTGGGGAATCTCTGAGTATGGTGTAGAAGATATCCAGCAACAGTAGAATACTCATCTGCCTCAGGAATATGGAGTCCATAGATTTCATTAAGGTGATCTATTTCTACTCTTCCTGAGAGTACAAACTCGTTATCGGACTCTTGTTTGACGAAACTTGATTTTATATCATATTCATCTTCAATCTCTCCAAAAATCTCTTCAACAAGGTCTTCCATAGTAATAATTCCAGAAGTACCTCCAAACTCATCAACAACAACGGCTATGCTCTTTCTTTGAAGCATAAGTTCGCTCATTAATTTGTTAGCTTGCATACTTTCAGGAACAAACGATATTGTTGCAATGTTAGTGGTCCAGTCTTCCGTATTATTAAACATCTCCCACATATGTATATAACCGGTTATATCATCAATATCGTCTTTATAAACTAAAATTCGAGAGATGCCGGTTTCGATAAATCGCTCTTTTAAGGTTTCAACATCTGTATCAATGCTTACAGCTACAATATCGGCTCTCGGCACCATGCAATCTCTGAGCTTCATGGATGAAAAGTCAATGGCATTTCGAAAGATTTTAACTTCAGAATCAACTTCATCTTCATTGTCCATATTACTGATACTTTTTTTTACGAAAGAATCGAAATCATCTCTGTTTAATCCATTCTTATCAGAATATTTACCTTTAGAGAAACGACTTTTAATAAAATTGGGAATAGTTTCCAGGCAAAACAATAAAAAAAGAGTTGAAGCAATGATCACAATAAGCATAACAAACCACTCTGAACTATTAAATCTATCTAAGAAAAAGTTAGCCAGAAATGTTGTGAGATAAACAAATAGTACTAATAAAACTACTTTTAATACTCTGATACTTATTGATGGCATCTGCATATTTAACTATTAGTTGTTCATTTTTTGTATAGAATTGGCAACTACCGAACCAGACTGTGGAGCGAGTTGAGGTGTTTCTACTCCATTGTTTTTTGTGGAATCTGCAGCTAAAGAATCGGTTTGATTTTCATCTTTAAAAGGTAGAAGGCCATCGTGTGGGCGAAATATTCTATAATTGGTCATTGACTCATTTGACTCAAATCCGTAACCCTTTAAACGTGTGTCTCCTCTTTTTATCTCTATATATTTATCTGAATAAACTCTGCCATTCTTTCCATCCCAAAACAATTCCTCACTTTCGAACTCCTCGCCTTGCATGTTTTCGACATGTACGTTACTCTTAAGTTTCCATAACTCTTTCTCGGTATAATACCATGCAGTGTCTGCAACTACAGTAGCTTCAACCTCGAAATCGGGAGTAAAACGCTCGAAATATAAACCTGAAGGGAAAAACTGAAATGGCTCTTTGGCTTTATCAAAAACCATCCATTTATCGGCCACCAGTTTGTATTGAGTAACTCCTGAGTCGGAGATAAGAGTTGTAAATGTTTCGGTTATCAGAGTAGGAACAACTTCAGGATCGTAATTGAAAGCAACGATATTGTCGTCTCTTTCTTTGCACGATACAAAAAAAAGCAGCATAACAACCACCATAGTAGTAGTTGTTATGCGCCAATTATGTGATATATTGTGTTGTTTATTCAACACTTTGTATGTATTGTTTATCGTAATCTAACTGTTGTAGTTTCTCCAATCCATCCTGGGATATGAACAGTATCACCTGCTTTGTAACCCATCATGAATGCTGTTTCAGTATCAAGGAATCCTGCGGAGTAGCTATTGATAAGACTGTTAGCTTTTCCAGCAACACTTGGATCTACTGATCTTGCTCTCTGTAGTTTATCAACTGCTGCGCAATATACTAAACCTGCTTTTTCTGATTCAGGGAAAATATTGTTTGCAGAACTTGCGTAAAGCTGTCCAATAAGTATGTATGCTTCACCATTATTTGGATTATACTCCAATGCATCGTAAGCTGCTTGTCTTGCTCTTGCAAAGTTTCTTTGATTTGAGAAGATACCTGCAAGTTGCATCATATAATCAGAAGACTTGTTTTTATCTGTTTCTAGATTCGCTGCCTCTGAGTAGTATTTAACTGCAGTTGTAAAGTCTTTGTCTCTAAGAGCCTTGTTAGCTAGTCCTAAAGCTGCGTTAGCAGTTGGTTCTAACTGGTGTAAATATTCGGATGCTGTAAAATAGAGATCGGTATCGGTACAACCAACAGAACCTAAAGCATTGATAACTTCATTAAGCATATCTTTGTTTGTTTTATTAGGCTCCACCTTGTCTGCATAGTATTCGGTAAGAGTTTTGCAATCTCCTGCTCCACTATTAACAAATCCTTGAACTATACCATCTTTTACAGTTCCAAGATAATCAGCATTAGCTTGATTATCTGCAGAATTTGCAATTGCCTGATCTACATATCCAACAACATTGAAGTAATCTGTTATATATTCATCTTTAAGAGAGTTGTCGTTTAGATACCTTGTAAGTGATGAGATCATTAGATAAGAGTATGCGTCAAGCGGATACATTTGATCTTTCATATCATTTACAGCTTCACTTAGCCAACTATAAATAACATTTTGATCGGCCTGGTCTCCCATCAGTTCCATATAGGTATATGTTTTTAACGCAAGTATGGTTCCTGCTGCATCTTCTTCACCAAAATATTTAAGTCTGGTATCGTAGATTTCCATTGTTTTATCTAGATACTCTTTCTTCTTTGCTGCATCAGTTTCTTTTTCGTAAAGAGCTGTAAAAATTCTTGGACCATAAATATAGATATTCTTACTTGATCCGGGGCAGTTTTCATATACTGATGTCCAGGGAGCTAAAGCGCCCTCATAAGATTCAGCTTTAGCTGCTGTTTGCATAAGACTTAAATTCACCCTACAGTTAACGCTGTCTTCGCCATGACCATAAGGAGCTTTAATGTGGTCATAGCCTGCTTTTTGTGCGTTTACACCAACTATCATTGCGATAGCGAAAAAACCAGTAAATATTAATTTTCTCATATCTTCTTAATTTTCGTTGTTTTTCTTTGTTCTCGTATTTTGGACAAAACGTTAAACGAATAGTTTAATTGGATCAATCAAACTGTCTTTTGAAGAACCATAATTCATTTACATTCATATTTAATGATATCTTAAACATATCTTGTCCAATCATATAATTGCTATTGGGTTTTTGTCTTGTATAGCCAAATCCAATATTAAGCATTGATAAGTGTCCTGTTCTTAAATCATGAAATGGCAGGCCCAATCCAAGGTTTACACCATATTCTTTAAAACTTCCCATTCCTAGTGATTGACTATTCTCGGGATTTGTGACACTCACGTTTAAGTAAGAATTTGAATATGATAACCCTCCCCTGAATCTTATTCGATGGAAAAAGCTTTGACTATAACGATCTATTACATATTCCAATCCAGTATTTATTCTATAAAGATTATTAAACCTACTATCAGCGGTAAGTCCGTCTAGTGCGGCAGGGTATGTGCTATTTTCCCACATTTGATATGTACCGTCTAAACCAATTAAGAATTTGGCGGTTTGGTATGTTAACCCTAATCCGAATGTTTGAGGAATTTGAAATATCTGTCCTTGCAATGTGTCACTACTGATAATTTGAGATGGCAATAGATTGGGATTCTCATATGGATCTGTAGTAAAATTCATTACAGATGAAGTAAGGTCGGCTTTGCTTTTTATCTCGGGTGAATAAACCGCTCCTAAAGTTATTGAACGATTTCTGTCGATTGGATATTGGTATTGAATTCCTAAATCGTACTTTATATCTCGTATAGAATAAGAGTGCTTGCCTTCACTTACTAATGCACTAGTTGTATAAGGAGTGCTAACTCTGCTATGAGAAAAGTTGCCAAATAGATATGCTAAATTAGCTCCTATTGACACATTCTTTATTGGCTCCCAGGCTAAACCAGCATAGACCTGACTCAACCCTCCAGTGCCTCTGTATGTTTCGAGATATTGAATATTGGAGAGTGAACGGCTTGTGCCGAAGTTATATCCTACTTTTGAATATGGTAATAATCCCAGACTTGCTCCTACATTTTTAAAGATTGGGAACTGCATAGCGATGTAATCGAGATTTCCGTTATAGAAATCTCTACTATTAATTCCGTCATCCATTCGTGCAAGATGTCCGGAAACCCCCATATCGAAGATAAAGGTGATTGAATCCAGTTCTGAGTATGATGCAGGGTTGCCGGGATTTACATGTTGGCTTCTTCGTAATCCATAGCTGATACCGCCCATTGACTCTGAAGCACCAATTGAAGGATTAGATAAAACTCCATAGCCATACCTCCCATATGGTGAGTTAGATCCTACTTGTTGCGAAAAAGTCACTAGGGTAATCGTAAAGAAAGCGAAAAACAAGGAGAAACGTTTTTTCTTAATATTCATCTGTTTAAGTATATATACAAGTCTCGGACGCTCAGTTTCATAAAAATATTTTAGCTTACAAAGATGACATATTTTTATGATGTCACCAACAAAAGAGTGCAAACATCCTGTTAAAAAGATTAAAGATTAGTAATTTGAAGCTTTTTACACCACTTTAAACACTTTGTTAATCTCTATCTTACAATTTTTTTATAGTTGTTAAACGAAACTATTTCGCTAATAGATTTCCTTTTCTTTTTTCTTAGAGGCTGAGCACTGTAACCTATTGTAATATCGAGCCAGACTCTTTTTGAATCAGGTATTGAAAGCAGTTCACGCATGGCCGGCTCATTAAACCAGCCTAAAATACATGACCCAAGACCTTCGGCATGTGCAGCCAGAACTATATGTGCTGCGATAATACCAAGATCCATTTGGGCATAATCTTTCTGCTTTACCCAACCTCCGATACCTGAAGAGAGATTTACTTTTTCTTCTACTAAAATTAAGTGAACCGGAGCTTGTTTAGTAAAATGATTCATTCCTAAAGCACGGGCAGAAGTTGCATCTGCAACTTTATTCTTTAATTCAGGTTCATCTACCACTATTATATGCCATGGTTGAGCATTACAAGCCGATGGTGCTAATTGTGCTGCTTGCAAAATTCTTTCTATCTTTTCTTTCTCTACCGGTCGTTGAGTATCGTATGCACGTACACTCTGCCTTTTAGATACAAAATCAAGGAAATCCATTATAATTAAAGCTTCTGTATTTGAGAGTTTAGCTTAATGACAAAATTCTACTAATATATTTCCCAATGATATCAAACTCGAGATTCACAACCGAACCAACTTTAATTTGATGGAAATTAGTATACTCATAAGTATAGGGGATAATTGCAACCTTGAAGCTGTTATTTGTAGGTTCTACTACTGTTAAACTAACTCCGTTGACAGTTACAGAACCTTTATCGACAGTCATATATCCCTTTTTGGCCATTTCTTTATCAAAGTCATATTCGAACGTGAAATACCAACTGCCGTTTGCTTCTGTGACATCTTTACAAACTGCTGTTTGATCTACATGACCTTGAACAATGTGGCCATCTAGTCTGCCATTCATAAGCATACTTCGCTCGAGGTTTACCTTGCTCCCAACCTCCAACAAACCTAGATTGGATATTTCTAAAGTTTCTTGTATTGCAGTAACGGTATATACATCGTCTTTGATAGAAACAACTGTTAAACAGACTCCATTGTGTGAAACACTCTGATCTATTTTTAGCTCGTTAGTGAAATTTGATTTGAGTGAAATATGGAGGTTTCCTTTTTCTTTATTAAGAGCAACAACCGTAGCTGCCTCTTCAATTATTCCTGAGAACATATTTTTTTCTGTTTTAATAATTACCAAATTGAAGCTCTCTCTTCTTTTGCTAGATACATTGGAGCCGAAGAGTCTATATTGAATGCTTCATACCATGCATCAATATGGGGTAAAGCACCATCAACGCGCCATTTACCGAGTGAATGCGGATCTACTTTAGTGAGTCTGAGCACTTCGGCATCACGTACATTACCAGCCCATAATCCGGCATAACTTAGAAAAAAGCGTTGTGCAGGTGTAAATCCATCTAATTTTTCTTCTGATTGAGCTTGAGCTGTTTTTTGAAATGCATTATATGAAACTTGAAGTCCGCCATGATCTGCAATATTTTCTCCGAGTGTAAATGTACCATTAGCTGGAACTGTATCCAAGACCATAATATTGTCGAAATAATCTACCAAAACTTTCGACCTCTCATCAAATCTGATTGCATCTTCTTCTGTCCACCAGTCTGTTAGGTTGCCATCTTTATCGAACTTTCTGCCTTGGTCATCAAAGCCGTGTGTCATTTCATGACCTATTACTACACCTATGCCACCGTAGTTAATGGCATCATCACCATCTATAAAAAAGAATGGAGGTTGCAGTATGCCTGCTGGGAAACATATTTCATTTGATGAAGGGCTATAATAAGCATTTACTGTTTGTGGCGACATATACCATTTGGTTCTGTCTACAGGATTACCCAGCTCTTCTATCATTTCGTTATAAGCAAAATGAGCTACGCGAACTCTGTTTTGCCAGTATGAATCATCTTTTATTTCAAGTAAAGAGTAATCTTTCCATTTATCAGGATATCCAATTTTGACAATAAAGGTACCGAGCTTTTCTTGAGCTTTCTCTTTCGTTTCATCATTCATCCACTCGAGCTGGTTGATTCTCTCACTTAAAGATAATGTAAGATTATCTACCAACTTAAGCATTCTTTCCTTTGCTTGTGGGGGAAAATATTTTTGCACATAAAGTTGTCCTACGGCTTCGCCCATTGATCCACTAACAACGTCTATGGTTCTTCTCCAACGAGGGCGGAGCTCTTTGCTTCCACTCATCATCTTGCCATAAAATTCGAAGTTGGCATTTACAAAATTGTCGCTTAGATAACTTGCAGAGGAGTCTATAATTTTCCAGCTAAGATAATCCTGTAAAACTTGAATAGGCTCCTTATTTATGATGGCGATAGCAGTTTTAATGGGTTCAATATGCATTATATTTATACTATCGAGATTATTTGCACCTAATGCATCGAAATAAGAACTCCACTCAAATGAGTCAACATTATTATTCAATTCCGAAACCAACATCATATGATAATTGAGTTCGGGTATTCGTCTCATTTCTCTTGTTATATGAGCCCGAGCAAGCTCAGTCTCTATGCTCATTACATTTATAGCAGCTCTTTTGGAGTCTGGCTCGCTAAAGCCTGCATTTTGAAATTGAGTTTCAATTAATGATATATATCCTTTACGTAGGTTTTGCGAATGATCGTCAGTTGAAAGATAATAATCTCTATCGCTCATGCCTATACCCGACTGGTAGATATGTGCAACATTCATTTCACTGTTTTTATCGTCGGGACCTACTGAAAAACCAAAAAAAGGATTAGAGGCAATTTTACTTACTTCTACCATAACTTTGATTATATCCTCTTTAGTTTTGGCATCTGCTATTTGATTTAAATGAGGAAGTATTGGTGACGCACCATCGCTATTTAATTTTAGGCTGTCTAAACCCATATTGTACATGTCGCCAACCTTTTGCCCATTAGATCCGTAAGCGTTATTTTGTGTTACAAGCTCTTGAATCAGTTCTTGAATCTGAACTTGATTATTTTCGCGAAGTTTGTCAAAAGAACCATATCGAGCATATTCATCGGGGATTGGGTTGTTTTTTTGCCAACCTCCTGTGGCATATTGATAAAAACTTTCGCCAGGCAAGGTTGTTGTGTCTAAATTTATAACATCTATACTATCGGACTTGACAGAGGGCTTCTTTTCGGAACAACTTATATTTAACATTATAATTAATAGAACAAAGTGTAGAAAGTATCGATTCATTATTTTTAGATTGAAATATTTGATTTATAGAACAAAAGTACAAAAATAATGGGAATCCTTATATAGTTGCTGCCTTAATGAGTGCCTCCTTAATTAGAAGATCTGTTTTTTGGCTTACAGGAACTAATGGTAATCTCACAATGTTTTCAATCATCCCTTTTTGATGTAGAATAGATTTAACACCTGCAGGATTACCCTCTACAAAAATGAGGTGAAACAGTTCATTAAAATCTTTCTCCATTTTCACTCTTGCACTTAAAGAACTGCCAGCAAGAGCATTATCTACGAGCCACGACATTTCTTTTGGAAATGCATTGCCAAAAACAGATATCACTCCAATTCCTCCTAATTCTATAACTGAAGATGTTACTGAGTCATCACCCGATATAACTTTGAAACCTTCTGGGGAACCTTTTATTATGTCTTCGATTTGATTGATGTTACCAGAGGCTTCTTTTATGGCTATTACATTCTTAAAATCTCTTGCTATTCTAAGAGTTGTCTCAGCGCTCATATTAACACCTGTTCTTCCTGGCACATTATATAAGATTAAGGGAACCGGTGAAGCCTCTGAGAGACAGCGGTAATGCTGATACAAACCCTCTGCAGTAGGTTTATTATAATAAGGGGTTACAGATAGAACTGCACTGATACCTGTAAAGTTGGTGCTTTTTAACTCTTCAACTACAGAAGCTGTGTTATTTCCACCGATTCCAATTACCACAGGAATACTATTTTTTACTTCTTTAAGTATACACTCTACTACATCAACCTTTTCCTTACCTGTTAGGGTTGGGGTCTCGGCAGTTGTTCCTAAAGCTACTATATAACTGGTGCCATTTTCTATCTGGAAATTAACCAGGCGTGAAAGGGCTTTAAAATCGACTAGACCATCTCTTGTGAATGGTGTTATTAGGGCTACACCTAATCCTTTTAAATTTACTTCTGACATCAATATTTGCGTTTTACTTACATATTAATCGCTGAACTCATATTTTAAGTACAAAATGATTACTGCATACAAAGGTACATATTTTTCAAAAAGAGCAACGATATAGTAGATATAAATAGATGATTTTTAAAATTATGACCAATTCATTCAGTGAATTATACGTCTAAAGGAAATTATTTTGTACTTTTGTATGAATTTTATTTTACTATGCATAATTTAGAACTAAGCGAACAAGAAATAATACGCAGACAGAGTCTTGATGAGTTGAGACAAATGGGAATAGAGCCCTATCCTGCGTCTGGATACGAAGTTAACACTTACTCCATCGATATAAAGAATGATTTTACAGATGATGCTGATCGCCGCGAGGTGAGCATAGCAGGGCGCATAATGGGTCGCCGAATTATGGGAAAAGCATCATTCATTGAGCTGATGGATTCAAAAGGAAGAATTCAGATATATGTTACACGTGATGACTTATGCCCAGGAGAAAACAAAGATCTGTATAATAACTTTTTTAAAAAACTGCTTGATATTGGCGATTTTATTGGAATTAAAGGGTTTGTTTTCCGCACAAAAATGGGTGAGATTTCAATTCATGCCGAATCAATAACTCTTCTTTCTAAATCATTAAGACCATTGCCGGTAGTTAAGGTTAAAGATGGAGTAACTTACGACAAATTTACGGACCCTGAATTACGTTACCGCCAGAGATATGTTGATCTGTTGGTAAATGAGGATGTTAAAGATATCTTTACTAAACGAACTCGTATATTTGATGCTATGAGGGAGTTTTTTGATCAAAGAAATTATCTTGAAGTTGACACTCCTGTTCTTCAGAGTATTCCGGGAGGAGCCGCTGCACGACCTTTTACAACGCATTTGAATGCGCTAGATATTGATCTATATCTCAGGATTGCTAACGAGCTTTATTTAAAACGCCTAATTGTGGGTGGTTTTGATGGTGTATATGAGTTCTCGCGCAACTTTCGCAATGAAGGTATGGATAGAACACACAATCCGGAGTTCACGGTTATGGAAATATATGTTGCATATACCGACTATAAATGGATGATGGAGTTCACCGAGCAGATGCTTGAGCATGTAGCTATTAAAGTACTTGGGACCACTAAGGTAAAAGTAGGTGAAAACGAAATAGATTTTAAAGCTCCGTACAAAAGAGTTACAATGATAGATGCTATTAAAGATCATACAGGTATCGATATTAGCGGAATGGATGAAAACCAAGTACGTGAAGTGTGTAAAGAGCTTGGAGTTGAACAAGATGAGACAATGGGAAAAGGAAAACTCATTGACGAAATATTTGGTGAAAAAGCAGAAGGCAAGTATATTCAACCTACATTTATTACGGATTACCCAATAGAAATGTCGCCTCTGTGCAAAAAACACCGTAACAACCCGGAGCTGACTGAACGTTTTGAGCTAATGGTCAATGGGAAAGAGTTGGCAAACGCTTATACCGAGTTGAATGACCCAATAGATCAACGTAATCGTTTTGAGGAACAACTTAGCTTATTAGAAAAAGGTGATGATGAGGCAATGTTTATTGATCAGGATTTTCTGAGAGCACTTGAATATGGTATGCCACCAACATCGGGCATGGGAATTGGAATGGATAGATTAACCATGCTACTAACTGGTCAGACATCTATTCAAGAAGTTTTATTATTCCCATTAATGAGACCGGAAAAAAGAGCAAAAAAAGATAATGTTTCAGACTATACACAATTAGGTATACCAAAAGAATGGGTTGAACTAGTTATAAAAGCTGGCTATAATGAGGTGAAAAGCTTGAAAGATGTCAATCCTAATAAACTTCACCAAGAAATATGTGGACTTAACAAGAAGTTGAAACTGGAACTTACTAATCCTACACCCAACGAAGTGAAAAGTTGGACCGAGAAGGCTTCGGAACTGAAGTAGCCTGAACAACTGTAATTATAAATAAAATGGATTTAATAGGTAAAATCTGCATCTTAGGAGGCGGCACATGGGGAACCGCGCTGGCAAAAATGGTGCTTATGAACCAGAAGCATATAAATTGGTTTATTAGACGTGATGACCAGATTGAAGGATTTTATAAACTGGGTCATAATCCAAATTATTTGACCAATATTAAGTTCAATCTATCACAAATTACATTTTACTCAAATATTGAAAGAGCAATTAAAGAATCTGATACAATCATTGTTGCTGTGCCATCACCTTATGTGAAACAATATTTCAGACGAATTTGGAACAGTACATTCAGAGGCAAATTTATGGTTTCGGCTTTAAAGGGAATAATTCCTAGCGACAACATGGTTATGAGTGAATACCTAGCAGACAACTTTAAGATTCCTCTTGAAAATATAGGGGTTTTATCCGGTCCCTGCCATGCAGAAGAGGTTGCCCTGGAGCGTCTTTCCTTTTTAACTATTGCTAGTAAAGATCAGGAAAAAGCAACCCAATTGGCTGATGCAATATCATCAAGAATTTTAAAGACTAAAGTATCAAATGATGTAGTTGGCATTGAATTGGCGGCTGTACTTAAAAATATTTACGCAATAGCGGCAGGCATTTGCCAAGGACTGCAATATGGCGATAATTTTCAGGCTGTACTTATGAGTAACAGTGCAAAAGAGATGGAATTCTTCCTTGAGAACGTTGTTCCGATGGAGCGAAAGATTGCTGAACAGCACTATTTAGGGGATATGCTGGTAACAAGCTATTCGCAGTTTTCCCGCAATAGAACTCTTGGCACGATGATTGGGAAGGGATATTCGGTAAAAACGGCACAATTAGAAATGGAAATGATTGCAGAAGGTTATTATGGTGCAAAATGTATTCAGGAGTTAAATGATCGATTCAAAGTAGATATGCCCATTGTTGATACAATATATAAAATTTTATACGAAAAACTGGAACCACGTTTGGCTGTTAAAAATCTTATAAATTACTTTTAATATAAACCCTCTAGATTCGTAATCTTTTTTGTTGAGAAACAAAGAAATACAGTAAATTTCTAAAAGTATAATTTCAGATATAACTAATATATATATATACAATATGGATAGTATTCAATTAAATATCAAACATCTTGCAGGCATTGTTACAGAAGAGGAAATACTACTAAAATCAGAACAAGCGTCAGCAGCAAATCAAGCCTTGTATGATGGAACTCGTGAAGGAAGCGATTTTTTGGGTTGGGTGGAACTACCTTCATCTATTACAGATGAAAATATTAGAGAAATAGAAGATAGTGCTACTGTGCTCAGAACGCGTTGCGATGCAGTTGTAGTAATAGGCATTGGTGGTAGTTACCTTGGTGCACGAGCCGTAATTGACGCTCTTTCGAGCTCATTCGACTGGCTACAGGATAAGGATAAAAGAAAGAATCCGGTTGTACTTTATGCCGGTAACAATATTGGTGAAGATTATCTTTACGAGTTAATGTCGTTGCTTGAAGACAGAGAGTTTGGTATCATTAATATATCAAAATCTGGAACAACCACTGAACCTGCTCTCGCTTTTAGGTTACTGAAAGATATGCTTGAGAAGAAAGTTGGTGCAGAAGAGACAAAAAAACGTATTGTTGCTATTACTGATGAGTCAAAAGGTGCACTACGTACATTAGCTGATAGCGAAGGGTATAAGACTTTTGTTATCCCCGACAATGTAGGTGGGAGATATTCGGTATTAACCCCAGTTGGTTTATTACCAATTGCAGTAGCTGGAATTAACATTAGGAAGCTAATACAGGGGGCAGTTGAAATAGAAAAAGGCACAAGCAGCGCTACGTCTTTCGACTATAATTTGCCTGCTATATATGCTGTCATTCGTAATGAGTTATATAAAAGAGGTAAGAAAATTGAAATACTTGCAAACTATCATCCTAAACTCCATTTCTTAGCAGAGTGGTGGAAACAATTATTTGGCGAAAGTGAAGGTAAAGAAAACCTAGGAGTATTTCCGGCTGCAGTAGACTTCACTACCGATCTTCACTCTATGGGACAATGGATTCAGGAAGGTGAACGCACTATATTTGAAACTATTATTTCTGTAAAACAGCCAGATAATAAAGTGAAAATCCCTCGTGATGACAGAGACTTAGACGGTTTAAACTATCTTGAAGGTAAACGAGTAGATGAAGTAAATAAGATGGCTGAATTAGGTACAAGGATAGCTCATGTTGATGGTGGAGTACCTAACATATTGATTGAGATACCACAATTGAACGAGAAGTATATGGGGCAGCTTATCTACTTTTTTGAGAAAGCTTGTGGAATAAGCGGATACCTGCTTGGTATTAATCCTTTCAACCAGCCAGGAGTAGAGGCATACAAAAAGAATATGTTCGCATTACTCGAAAAACCGGGGTTTGAAGATGCTACTAGAGCAATAAAAAAACGTATTTAATTAAGGATTTCAAGCAGAAATATTACAGAAAAAAAGTGTTTTACGCAAAAAGAAAATCACCAACCATTATTTTTCAGGTTGGTGATTTTCTTTATTTAGCAATTAATTATAGTTTGTCAAAACAATATTTTTTGATTATATTTGATTAAGTATAACAAACAATTATGAAACAAAAAGAAAACATAAAGCAGAAGCTTAAATTATATTTAGAGAAGCGTGATTTTAATGCGTTTAATTTGAAATCAGTAATTTTTGATATGGATGGGGTATTGTATGACTCCATGCCCTCGCATGATAAGTCGTGGCGAGAAACATTTGATGAATTAAACCTACAACATGAGCCGTACGAATTTTTCTTGCAGGAGGGAAGACTTGGAAAATCTACAATAAATGAGATTTTTCAACGAAATCTGCAAAGAGACTCTACCGATGAGGAGGAGGAAAAGATTTATGCTAGAAAATCTGAATTATTTAAACAATATAATAGTGACGAAACATTGCCTGGAGCTAAAGAAGTACTGAACTTTGTAAAAGAAAAAGGATTAGTACCTGTACTAGTTACTGGTTCAGGCCAACATTCATTGCTAGATAAACTCAGTTATCATTTCCCCGATATATTTACACCTGAAACAATGGTAACAGCATTTAATGTTACAAATGGCAAGCCTCATCCGGAACCTTTTACTTTGGGATTAAAAAAAGGTGGTAATCTATTACCAAATCAAGCAATTGTGATAGAGAATGCACCTTTAGGTGTAAAATCGGCAGTAGCCGCTGGCATATTTACAATTGCAGTCAATACCGGACCTCTTGATGACAATGTTCTTATAGATGCAGGTGCTGCTATTGTGTATCAATCTGTAACCGAGTTGAATGAAAACTTTCCGCTAATTTTAGATATTATCAACGATATCAATCTTCATAGCTAATTATTTAATTATCTTTGTTTAAATCATAGTTCACCCATTAAC
>JAAZCL010000149.1 GCA_012513315.1 Bacteroidales bacterium
CCAATGAAGAGTTGGCACTTATAAAATATAAGTACAAAACAAACTGATTCTTATTATAATGAAAAAAGTAATCTTTATGCTTACAACCATATTTCTGTTTGCAGCCTGCAATGAAGGTAAAAAGACTGATACAGAAACGATAGCAGATGATATCGATTATACTACATTTGAATATAAAGTAGATAGATTTGCAGATATCGAGATACTAAGGTATCCGGTTTCGGGATTCAATAGCTTGTCGTTACAACAAAAAGAACTTATTTATTATCTTTCACAAGCTGCCCTAGAGGGACGCGATATATTGTGGGACCAGCACAACAGGTACAACCTAACTATCAGAAGAGTATGTGAGGGTTTGTATGAGAATTATATGGGAGATAAATCTTCTGACGATTGGAAGAATTTTGAAACTTATCTGAAACAGATTTGGATGGCCAATGGTATACATCACCATTATTCTGAAGATAAAATTATGCCTCAGTTCTCTCAAGAATATTTTACTACTATTGTAAAGAGCGTAGATCCGGGAAGAATGCCTTTTAGAGATGGAATGGCAGCTGATGAGACACTAAACGAAATCATTCCTGTAATGTTTGACCCGGCTGTTATGCCCAAAAGAATGAGTCAGGCACAGGGAAGTGACATCGTGCAAACTTCGGCAGTAAATTTTTATGAAGAGGTAACACAAATAGAGGGTGAGAACTTTTACAACTCTATGAGGGATCCTAACGATAACACCCCTGTTTCATACGGACTAAACAGCAAGGTTATTAAAGAAAATGGTGAAGTTGTTGAGAAAGTATGGAAGTTGGGTGGCATGTATGATAAGGCTATTGAAAGAATTATAGGTTGGTTAGAGAAAGCTTCGGCTATTGCTGAGAGTGAACAACAAAAAGATATAATTGACACTCTTATTGAATTTTACAGAAGTGGAAGCCTGCAAACATTTGATGACTACTCTGTTAAATGGGTAAAAGATACCGACTCGCGTATAGATTTTATCAACGGCTTTATTGAAACATATACAGATCCGATGGGTCTAAAAGGGAGTTGGGAATCAATAGTCAACTTCAAAAGTATAGAAGCATCAAAAAGAACAAGTATTATAAGTGATAATGCACAGTGGTTTGAAGACAACTCGCCAGTTGATGATCGCTTCAAAAAAGAAGAAGTAAAAGGTGTATCGGCAAAAGTTATTACAGTTGGCATTCTTGGTGGTGACACCTACCCTGCTACTCCAATTGGTATAAATCTACCCAATGCAGATTGGATAAGACGCGATCATGGTTCTAAGTCTGTTACTATTGACAATATAACATTTGCATATGATAAAGCATCGGAGGGTAATGGTTTTAAAGAAGAGTTTATGTGTAGTGATGCTGAGATTGAATTATCAAGGAAATATGGAACGGTAACTGATAACCTTCACACCGATTTGCATGAGTGCCTTGGTCACGGATCGGGCAAACTATTACCCGGTGTAAGTACCGATGTGCTTCAGGCTTACGGCTCTCCACTTGAAGAGACACGTGCCGATTTGTTTGCTCTTTATTTTCTAGCCGACCCAAAACTAGTTGAGCTTGGTCTAGTATCTGATCAGGATGCTTATAAGGCGCAGTATTATTCATATATAATGAATGGTGCAATGACGCAGCTTACTCGTATACAGCCAGGAAAGGATATTGAGCAAGCACATATGCGTAACCGTGCTACAATATCTAATTGGGTATTAGAAAAGGGTAAAGAAGACAATGTTGTGGCTTTAGAGAAAAAAGATGATAAGACTTACCTAGTGGTAAACGATTACGAGAAACTTCGTGTCCTTTTTGGAGAACTACTTTCGGAAGTACAACGAATAAAATCAGAAGGTGATTTTGAAGCTGCTAAAGCACTTATTGAGACATATGGAGTTAAAGTGAATCAAGATATTCACAAAGAAGTATTATCACGATATGAGTCACTTGATATTGCTCCTTATAAAGGATTTGTAAATCCTGTTTATAAGCTGGTAACCGACGACAATGGTAATGTTGTAGATGTAACAGTTTCGTATAACGAAAACTACATAGATCAACAAATGCGTTACTCAAGACAATATTCGGTTCTTCCGCTTAAGAATTAGATTATAAAAAAAACTCCAATATTCAATTTTTGAAAAATGGTATCAATATCATCGAGGGTGTATCACATTGTGAATACACCCTCGATTAGTAAACAGACTAGATATGAACTACATCGAAACCGTGAATTATCTATATCAACAAATGCCCGAATACCAAAGAATTGGGCATGCTGCTTATAAAGAGGGATTAGAAAACAGTATTGAATTAGATAATTTATTTCAACACCCCCATCGAAATTTCAAAACAATTCATGTTGGAGGTACTAATGGTAAAGGATCCGTTTCTCATCTTTTAGCAGCTATTCTGCAAGAGACGGGTTACCGTGTTGGATTGTATACCTCTCCTCACCTTATCGATTTCAGAGAGCGCATACGCATAAATGGAGAGATGATTGATGAGCAGTTTGTAGTTGATTTTGTAAAACAGTATAAAGACCAATTTGAACCAATAATGCCTTCCTTCTTTGAGCTCACAATGGAAATGTCTTTTCTATGGTTTTCGGAACAGAAGGTTGATGTAGCAATTGTAGAGGTGGGACTAGGCGGAAGACTCGATAGTACAAATATTATATCTCCCGATTTAAGTGTAATCACAAACATCGGGTTAGATCATGTTAAATATTTGGGAGACACTCTTCCTAAGATTGCTGCAGAAAAAGCTGGAATAATAAAACAATTCACACCTGTTGTGATAGGCGAAGCAGGAAGCATAGATGTAGCTCAGGTATTTATTGATGCAGCTAATTCAGTTGAAGCACCTATTATCTTTTCAGAGCTGTATCTGAATAACTTTGTGGCAGACAGAAATGAAAGTGGATTGCTTTTTAATACAGATGGTTACAACGAGTTAAAAGGAGAATTGAAAGGTCCGGCCCAAGATAAAAATGCCAGAACTGTATTAACTGCAATTGAAATTCTTAGAGAGATTGGATATAACATCCCTAAAGAAGCGGTGTATAGAGGTTTTGCAAATGTGATATCACTAACAGGCTTATTAGGCAGATGGCAGCTATTGCAATATGAGCCTAAAATAATATGTGACATTGCACACAATTCGCATGGTATACAAAATGTTGTTGAGCAGTTGTTACACGAAAAGTATAACAATTTGCACGTTGTATTTGGTATGGCAAACGACAAGGATATAGAATCGGTATTGCAATTACTTCCCAAGAAAGCAGCATACTATTTCACAAAAGCAACTGTAGATCGTGCATTAAGTGAGAGCTATATAAAAGAACAGGCTTTGAATTATGGGTTAAAGGGTAGTTCCTACCCTACTGTATCAGATGCTATATTTGCAGCAAAAGAAAACGCCGAAAAAGAAGATGTTATCTTTATCGGCGGTAGCTCGTTTATAGTAGCAGACGCATTACCTCTATTTATGTGAGTTGAAAATTACCAGATCATTACAATTCTGAAATTATAGCTTTGTTTTGCATCCTGATCTTGAAAACCATCTGAAGGCTCTATATAGAATGTAACTTCGTTTCTCTGTTGGCTATATTCGAAACTTATGGTTTCTGTGAAATCAATTAATCCATTTTGGCCATCATCTACCAAGAAACTTTTTATATAAGGTAAAGGCACTTGCACCTCATTAATACCTTGTGTTCCTAAAAACACATAACCTATGACTGCACCATCTTCATATATAAACTCATCTATGTATCCTAGTGGTCTTTTCGCTTCCCATCTGTTAAGATCAGAATTCCAGCCCCACTGTGTTTCATTTACAGTAAAATTCTCTATATTCCATGCGGTTTCTACAAAATCGTCGGTGCTGTCACTACACGATGTGGCAATAAATGCAGTGCTTAGAAATAATATTCCTGAAATCAACGAAGTATATAATCTTTTTTTCATATTTGTAAGGTTTTTGAAAGTTGAATGTTAAAAGTAAGACCAAAAAAATCAACTTTCGTTTAAATTAGAACAATATTCTAATCGAATAGTTTTGGAAACAAAAACTGTCCTCTATTTAAAAATCTAATTTTGAATAGAAAATAATGCTTTTACCAGATTAATACAATTCTGAAATTGTATGTTTGAGGTGCTACGGGATCTTGAGCCAATTCGGAGTCTTGAATGAAAAATGCTACGGTACTAGGATTACTATATTGAAAATCGGCACTTATTGTTTCTGTAAAAGTTGAAGTTCCGTATTCATCTGCAAAAGAATAAGTATTTACATATGGCAATAACTTCTGTACTTCGTTAACTCCCTGCTGTCCAATAAACACGTAAGAAATTATTGCCCCAGATTCATAAATGAATTCCGATAATTCGGGTAAATCATAAACTGCTTCCCACTGTCCTGAATCATCATTCCATTGCCACTCATTTTCATCTACTGTTATATTAACAATCTCCCACTGTGTAAACTCAAGACTGTTATTATTAGAGTTTATAGCATCATCTATCAACCTGTTAATTTCGGCTTCGCTAAGACCACCTCCAGGGTTCTGACTTCTGAGAGCTTCTTCAATTAACCTTCTTGCTTCTGCTCTTGTAATATAATCATCTGATGTTGAACAGGAATATCCTGTAAGTAAAAGGGCAGCGATCGTAAAAGCAATTAACAGAAACTGAAGACCAGATCTCTTTTTATTTATTTTAACCATTGATATTTAATTCTAAATTAATACTCTCTTTTAAGAAATTATAAGACATCAAATATAAATAAATATTTATCTTTTCTTACCAAACATGTTTACTAAGTCGTCCATTACATCACCATCACCATCTTTATCTAGTACACCAGTAATCATATTCATTATACCTCCACCAGATTTGCTGTTTTGAGAACCACCAATTAAACCACTCAAGAGTGAATTAAGATCGCCCGCACCAGCATTTGATTGTTTCTTCTCTTTACCCAAATATGCCATTACAATAGGCGCTAAGGTTGAGAGTAGAGGTCCAATTTTATCGTTACTTACACCCGTTTTCTGTGATATATTTTGCTCAACAACAGACCTCTTATTTCCGAAAATATGACCTAATATTCCATCTCCATCTTTTTGTAATTCTTGTGTATGACCTTGCAACATACCCGAAAGATCTTCCAGTAAAGAACCATCGTGTTTAGACTCGATTGCTCTATTAAGACTCTCTGCCCCTTCTTTAGATTGCGCATTACGGGTCATACCTGCTAAAATTGTAGGAATTGCAGTTTTCACGGCACTAGATGCCTCATTAGGATTCATCCCCAATTTGCCAGCCACATTTTGAACAATAGACTGACCAATTGAACTGTTTAGTAATTCTGAAATATCCATGATAAATAGTTTTTATAAATAATTGTTTAATATAGTAAAGCATTCCAAATATATAATATAGAACAAATTAAAACAGTATTCGTTCAGGAATTGTTTTATTTGTGGAAGAAAACCCCATGATAAATAACAGAGCAAAAACTCATTTATGATTACTAATCAATTTTTAGCTTGTAGTCATCAAAAAAACAGCTATTTTTGTTAGTCGAGAGCTATTAAAACTGATAATTATGCAACAATATCTTGATTTATTACAAAGAACTATTAATGAAGGTGTCAGAAAAGATGATCGAACCGGTACAGGTACGATAAGTATATTTGGACACCAGAACAGATATAACCTGAGCGAAGGGTTTCCCGTTCTTACAACAAAAAAACTACATCTCAGATCTATTATTCATGAACTATTATGGTTTCTGAATGGAGACACCAACATCAAGTACTTAACCGACAATGGGGTTAAGATATGGAATGAGTGGGCCGATGAAGATGGAGATCTAGGACATATATACGGTTATCAATGGCGCTCGTGGCCAGACTATAATGGGGGACATATCGACCAGATTGCGAATATAGTTGATACAATTAAAAACAACCCCGATTCGCGCCGTATATTAGTTAGTTCGTGGAATGTGGCCGACCTCCCAAATATGAATCTTCCACCTTGTCATGCATTTTTTCAATTTTATGTTGCCGATGGTAAATTAAGCCTACAACTATATCAGAGGAGTGCCGATATATTTTTAGGAGTGCCTTTTAATATTGCATCTTATGCACTCTTACTAAAGATGATGGCACAGGTAACAGATTTAGAAGAGGGCGACTTTGTTCATACATTTGGCGACGCTCATATATATTTAAATCATCTAGAGCAAGTAGATTTACAGCTATCGCGTACTCCACGTAGTTTGCCCGAGATGAAAATAAATCCAGATGTTAAAGATATCTTTAGCTTCAGATATGAGGACTTCGAACTGGTTAATTACGATCCGCATCCACATATTAAGGGTGAAGTTTCAATTTAATAAGAATTTTGATTTAGTGAATAAGAATTTAGACTTAGTTAAAGTTTGAGATTTATGAGCGAAACATTAGGTGAAGTTTTATTTGTTAAGTCTCAATTTAATATAAAGGCTTTGAAATGACAAA